>NZ_JAHGAH010000130.1:0-54958 GCF_030248475.1 Vibrio sp. D173a | reverse complement strand
TGTGTATAAGAGACAGCCCAGTCGGGAGGCTTTCGTTAAATTATTCTCTCTTAGCTTACGCTTTTTTCTCGCTTGCGACTTCTTCTACCGCTTTCTTCGGCAATGAGAAGTGCAGTAGTGCATAGCCAATAATCGCTGCGGTCGTTGAACCCATCAAGATGCCCAATCGAGCGTAGGTATCAAACTCAGGGCTTACGTTAGCAAACGCTAGCGATGAGATGAAAATTGACATCGTGAAACCGATACCACAAAGAACCGACACTGCAAAGATATGGATAAAGTTAACGCCCTGAGGCAGTTTTGCGATACCCAGTTTCACAGCAGCCCAGCTGAATGTGAAGATACCCAGCGGCTTGCCCACCAATAGGCCCAGAGCGATACCTAGCGGTAGCATTGAAGTCAGACCTGACATCGATACACCCTCTAGCGAGATACCCGCGTTTGCAAAAGCAAACAAAGGAAGAATACCGAACGCTACGTATGAATGAAGTGCGTGCTCCATGTGTTTCAGTGGAGAATGCTCGCCTTTCTTGCCTTTAAGTGGAATAGCAAAACCGATTACTACGCCAGCAAGTGTTGCGTGAACTCCTGATTTAAGTACAGCAAACCATAGTATCGCACCTACGATCATATATGGCGTCAGCTTAGTGACCTCTTTGGCGTTCAGCATGAACAACACACCGGTCATGACAAAGCCAACAATTAATGCCATCGTTGATAGATCGCCTGTATAGAACAATGCGATAATCACTACCACACCAAGGTCATCAATGATCGCCAACGCAAGTAGGAAAACTTTCAAGCTGATTGGAACACGCTTGCCAAGGAGCGCCATAATACCTAGAGCGAATGCAATGTCTGTTGCCGCAGGAATTGCCCAGCCAGAAATCGCTTCTGCATCACCGGCGTTGAAAGCAACGTAGATAAGTGCCGGAGCTAGCATACCGCCTACTGCAGCAATTGCAGGGAAAATCGCGGTTTCTTTCGATTTTAGTGCACCCTCTAGTAGCTCACGCTTTACTTCAAGGCCGATTAATAGGAAGAACACGGCCATCAAGCCGTCATTAATCCAGTGAGACACTGACATACCAAATACATAAGTATGCAGCATCGCTTGATAACTTTCGCCAAGCGGTGAGTTTGCAATGGTCATAGCAATTGCAGCTGCAATTACAAGAAGGATACCGCCTGCGGATTCCATTTTAAAAAAGTCACGAATGACATCGTTCATGGTTTCGCCCTTATATTTATTATCTTAATAAACGAGTAACAAAGAATGATGAGAGTTTATAGCTGAAGAAAATGTAAGAATAATCGCTTGTTTAGAGTTTAAACTTCGATTTTTCCGATATTTCATATACGAAACATCGTATTTTTCAACAAGAACATATTTTTTTACAAGACCTGCCTATCTCCTTATAAGCTCAATCTATTCACATAGACTACTATTAAGTTAGTATAATATCTGATAAATTTTCGTGATTAACGTGCGGTTTTACACCGAAAATTGCGGGTTTCATTACCAAAAAAACCACCCAACTGGGTGGCCTTTTCCTTTCTGTTTAATAACCGGTGAGCTGCATAAATCCCCAAGCTTCATTAGAACCGGATGCGAGTATCGGGCCTTCCCAATAAGGAATCACAAACGGCAACCACATGTCCGATTTTATGATTCTCGTCGTCAAATTTATGTTCTGCTCGGGAACGTTAATAATCCATTGGAGAGGTAATCTTCTTCCATTAGAAAGATTGGTGACGTGCAGTGGCGTCATCGTGATGTCTCTATCAGTTAGATTGATGACTTTTCCAGAGCGCGTTGACAACGTACCGAAGAGGTGAGGAACCTGACCATTGTGACGATAACGACTTACTGTAAGCGCTCGCCCATCATCAAGGTTAAACACAAACCAATCCCAGCCTTGCTGGCCTTCGCCAATCAGGCCACTTCCCCACTCTTTCTGCGTCCAGGCTGAGCCAGAAACAGGGATCTCACGACCATTAAGGGTAAGCGTCCCTTTCACATTCAAGAAAGGCGCGCTGAAGCTGAAAGAGGCTATCGATTGAAGGGCATGCTTAACCTGAAACCCTTTATCACCGTTCACCACAAATGGACCGCTGGTTGTTGTGTTCAAATCGAGGGCAAAAGCGTCAGTGGCGACATCCAGATTGCCTGGGAATGGTGTTGAACCAAGAGCACGCCAATTCCAGTTATCAATCCACAAACGGAACGGACGATTGGTCATCCCAGCTTGGCCAATACCACCACGGGCGACGCGCTGCTCTTTCCATACGTGAGAGCCATTACTAATCACAATGTGGGCAATAAATAAGTGTGGGTTCTGCCAACCTCGAGTATCACGTTCGTCTGTCGCTACGCGGAAATAGCTCCATTGAATGTTGTACACTTTGCCGTGCTTGTCCTGAACCTTAGCAAAGTAGTTCAACCACTCATGCTGGTAATCTGGGTGAAAACGGAAATCATCGGGTAGCGATACATGCTCATCAGGTAGGACTGGCTCGAAAACCGTCTTACTTTCACGTTTGAGTACATCGCTGATCTCACCCTGTTCTGTTGCGGTCGCTTCCGCCCAAAGTGTCAGATACAATGCTACGCCAGTCATCGTGATTGCAACGATACACAACAATACCGAGAGAGATAATCGCTTTTTAGGTTTCATGTTTTTCACTACAGCGCATCCCTCAATGACTTCATTGGCGTGCTCTTAATCATTCTAATCACTGGCAGCGCACCAGCGATCATAATGGCCAGCATTGCCCAAGCGATGGTTTGAGCGTACTCCCAAGGAATGGTTTGCAGCTCCAGCGACCAACCGAATGATTGCTCAATAATGATATCAACGATCAGATGTGCCAGTGCTAAACCCAGTGGTACTGCAATAATGGCGGAGATCATACCGAAGGCAAACAACTGAAGGCCTCCTAACATCACCAATTCTTTACCGGAAACGCCCATACAGCGTAGCAATGAGAAATGTCGTTGACGAGAAAACTCGCCCGCTAGAGTTGCGAAGAACAATCCAAATACGGCGATAATCAAAGTGATGTTGCCTAGCGTTCCCGCAATAGCAAAAGTATGATCAAACACGCGCATGGCTTGGTTATAGATATTGTTGTTGTCGAACACTCGGTCCTGAGGCAAACGGAACACGTTTTCTAGACGACGCTTCAAGCCCTCTCCGTTAACGTTGTCCTTCACCAAAACGCCAAGCCCTACATTACCTGAGCCTGCAAACGCGTACAGCCAATTACGATGCGACATCATAACTTGGTTGTACGGGTTACCGTAGTCGTAATACACACCAACGACTTGCCACCCTCCACCTAATGGAGGCTGAAGATCAATATAGTCACCCGGGCGAATATCGAGCTTCAAAGCCATGGATTCGCTCACCATTAAGCTCTTCGAATGATGCAAGTGATACCAATAGTTCGGCACACCAAGCTTCACAGTAAGAGAGTCCAGCTCTCCTTCTGAGGAACCAGTACTCACTACTTGCAATGCACCACGTTCCGTTGGGACGTCTTTTTCCCAACGCCACCAGACAGCGTCTACTTCAGGTTGTTCTTTCAACCAAGCGCTCATGCGTGCTGCTGAGTTGTTCGTCGGGTAAATATAGAGGTCGGCGGCTAGGCGTTGGCTTAACCATTTATCCGTCGTATCACGGAAGCTACCAACCATGGTTTCCACACCAATATTTGCTGCCAAGGCGAGCATAAACGCCATCGTCGCAACGCCACGGTAACTCATGCTCGCAGCCGCATCAGCGAAGAACCAGCGCACACGCACCCAGCGTAGTGAGTAAGAAAAACTTTGGAACATGTGCCACATCAAAAATGGCATAAACAAGGCCACACTGATTAGCATCAGGGCAATAATAGCAAAACCCGACTCTTGTGTTTTAGGTGCTTGGTACACGGCTACGGCGGCGACACAGAAAGCACAAGCCGCAAATGCTTGCCAAGAGAACTCACGTCCAGCAAAACGCATAAGAGATAAGCGGGAAGAAAGGCGAATCGGTTGCGATTTCAGCAGACGAATCAGCGGCCAAAGACACGAAATGAGTGCCCCCATTGCTGACATCACTAAGCTATATAAGCTCGATTCCCATGACCAGCCAATTGTTAGGCCAACATTGGCGTCGTAAAGATCGCTCAAGCTCGACGAAACAGCAGGGATCAGCTCATTCGCTAAGATAAGGCCAAAGAAGTTACCACATGCCCATGCAACCAACACAAGAATGGTCAGTTCAAGCATCAAAGCTTGGGCGAGCTGCATACCATTGACACCGGTTTGGCGAAGTATGCCGACCAAGCGCTGGCGCTGAATAAACGACAGTGACATTGCTTGGTAGAAGATGAACAAACCCACTAAGAACGACAGCATGCCCATCGCCGTCAAGTTCATGTGAAATGCTTTCGTTAAAGACTCTAGTTCAGTACGGCTGTTACGCACCAGCGTCATACCGTTAGGTAGCATGTTCTTGAGAGCCAGTATTTTCTCTTCTGGCATTTCGCCACAGGCGATGGCAGACAAACCAGAGCTGCGCTTAAGCATACGAAGCAGAGAAATATCGGTTACAAGGCGAGTGCCGGAGAGCAGGTTATCTGAGTCGACTTTTAGTGGCCCAAGTCGACTGCCATCATTGAGTTGAATAAAGCCGCCATCGCTCCATTGCATGTGCGCAGCCAAGTCTTGGCTTGCAAGGATAGGATAAGGAGGCTTCATTAAAGACAGCATCGGTAAGTCTTTGAGCGATTTACCCTGCTGTAGAGGCAATAAGGCGACGGGATCGACACCGACCAACATCAAGCTCAGGTCGGCTTCCGTATCAAGGTGGAGAATGTCAAACGGCGCACATTGGTTGAAACCAGCACGACGCAATTGTATATAAAAGCCTTGGGGGATTTTATTAGCAGAATGCTTAGTACGAATACGGTAAGGCAAAGGGTTTGAAAAAAGTTTCTCACCGGTTTCGTAGCTCTGTTTCGCGTGTTGGTTAATAGAAGTAACACCAACAAGGAGTGACACTCCAAGGGTTAAACCAAGCCAAACAAGAATAATTTGAAGTGGATAGCGGCGGTAGTGACCGAGTAGTGCCTTAACTACGGGCCATAACATGCAGCTGCCCTCCTTGAAGACGGATTCGACCTTCCATGTGTTCTGCCACCTTTTCACTGTGAGTAACCAGCAACAAAGTACACTCTAACTGGCGGGCTAGGCTCGTAAGTAAGCGCATTACCGCTTCGGCATTGCGCTCATCCAAGCTACCTGTTGGTTCATCGGCAAGCAGAATTTTCGGTTCCATATACAACGCACGAGCAATCGCAGCACGTTGTTGCTGACCACCAGACACTTCTTCAGGGTAACGACCTAAAAGCGGCATAAGGTCGAGAGCAGAAAGAATTTGACGCCACAAGCCTTTGTCTTCTGGCAAGCCTTTTAATTGGCGGCAGAAACGGATGTTGTCAGCGATATTCAAGGTAGGAAGCAGGTTGAACTGCTGGAAGATATTACCAATGTTGTTGCGGCGGTAAAGTGTTCTAAGGTGCTCTGGAGCGCTGTGCATGGCGAAACTTGGGTACTGTATCTCGCCTGAATCAGCAGTATCTAGACCTGCGATCAAGTTAAGTAAGGTACTTTTACCTGATCCACTCTCCCCCATTAATGCAACTTGTTCACCTTGTTGTAATGTTAATTCTGCCCCTTGCAGTACAGGATAAAATTCTCCCCCGTCTACATAGCCTTTACATAGGTCTGACAGTTTTAACATTGATTTTGCCGCTCAAATGGTGTCTAAAAATTGGAATCAGAATCTACACTAAAATGCTGTTGGTAGGAAGTATTTTGAATAGTTGATCACACTATCAGGGTACAAATGCAACTTGTCTCGAGACACCACTCAAGCTTCGATCAAATTTTTCATCCATTTCTTACTCGCCATACGTTGAAAACACGTTCCCCACTTCACCACTTCTTCGGTCAAAAACAGGAGATAAACCCATTGCGGCTCAAAACAAAGGTAGATTGCACCAAGGGCAGCGAGAGGAATGCTGATCACCCATTGTGCGATCAGATCCTGATACAAACAGAACTTCACATCCCCACCTGCGCGTAACACACCAACAATGGCCATCATAGGCACGGAGCGCAGAATCACACCAATAGCGAGAATCACCATAAACTGCTCAGCAAGGTGCCGAGTTTCTGGTGTCAGTGCGCTGAATGCATCGAGAATAAGTTGGTTAGAGAGTAGAAGTAAAATAGCGACAACGATGGCGATTGCTACGTTCAGGAACACTGTTGCCCACGCTTGGTAGTAAACCGGACCAAACTGCTTCGCGCCTAATTGGTTGCCCACTAAAACAGCTGCCGCATTAGATGAACCTATCATCATAGCCAGAGCAATCGACTCAACCGGTGTCATCACTGATAAAGCAGCCAAGCCTTGCACTCCTGCCTGCCCCATAATGGCGTGATAGGCAAACAAACCGCCAGCCCAAGCAAGGAAGTTAAATGTAGTGGGAAGAGATAACTTTAAGAAACGTGTGATTTTATCCAACACCAAACTGGCACGAATATCATCCCATCCAAACGCGATGATGTGTTTTTTAAACCACAAGTAACTGAATAGACATGTGACCTCTATAGCGCCACTGATCACTGTCGCGATCGCAGCACCTTTAATCCCCATTGGCGGAAAGCCAAATTTACCGAAAATCAGCACCCAGTTAAGGAAGATGTTAGACGCAATACCAATGCCGCTAAAGAAAGTACTTAGCCCAGGTTGATGCATGGCACGTAAACCTACAGCCATACTCGCGACACAAGCTACAGCGAACATACTAACCGATGAAACCACCAAATAGTCGGCTCCAAGACGAATCACTTCCTCTGAATCCGTCGTTAGGCGCATAATTGGTTCAGGGAAGAGTACGAACAACACGACAGTGAAAGCAGCGAACACCATGGAGATCATCCAAGTCAATGACGTGCTTTGGCGAACTCCGACTTTATCGCCCGCTCCCCAATATTGTGCCGTTAGCAGCGCACCACCCGTTGTCACACCAAGGAGCATAATCGTGGTTACAAAGGTCGCTCTTGCAGCAACGCCGACCGCTGCAATTTCCGCTTCCCCCAACTGGCCAAGCATCAAAACGTCCACCAAGCTTCGACTAGAGAACATCATGCTCTGCAAAGTAATAGGTAATGCGATGGCAAACAGTCGACGTAAAAACGACTTATCAGCATGAGTAATCAATTGTGAAAAAAAAATCATGCTCGCTCCGTCGACAACTTATTGATAGAAAGGGAAAAGTGTCTCATGATTATACCCAGTGGTGACTAATCCACCAGCAATAAAAAGGACTCAGAATGAAAAAGGTGTTGGTACTTGGGGCTTCCGGTTACATTGGCTCACAACTTCTTCCACAACTGCTCGATAAAGGTTACATTGTCACTGCAGCGGCGCGTCATATTGATTATCTAGAATCCCGAACTCAGCCACACCCTAACCTCACCCTCACTTATCTCGATCTAGCGGATGCGCAAGCAACGCTCGAAGTGGTGAATGACTTTGATTTGGTGTTCTTTCTTGTGCACGGTATGGCGCAAGGCCACGACTTCGTTGAATACGAATTAAACCTCGCAGAGAACTTCAAAAATGCGCTTGAGAAAAGTCGTGTAGAACACGTTATTTACTTGAGTGCGATTCAGCCTCAAACTGGCAACTCTCAACACTTAGCGGCACGCAAAGCGACGGGAAAGATCATTCGTCAAGCTGGCGTGCCTGTTACTGAACTTCGTGCAGGCGTGATTATCGGTCCCGGTTCTGCGGCATTCGAGATCATGCGCGACTTTGTCTACAATTTGCCGATTCTTATTGCGCCTAAATGGGTAGATTCCAAAGCTAACCCAATCGCCCTCCCCAACCTTAATCATTATTTGCTTGAACTGGCAGAAACCAAACCAACAGAGAGTGAAATCTACGAGGTCGGCGGTCCGGATACATTAAGTTATCGTGAGCAATTTGAAGTCATTTGTAAGATTACCAAGAAACCTTACCGACTTTGGTCTACGCCACTGCTGACACCTAAAATGGCATCGTATTGGTTGGCCATCGTGACATCGGTTCCTGCAAATATCGGTAAAGCGTTACTTGCAGGTTTAGAACACGACTACATTGCCGATACCAAAGCCATTCATCAGCGATTCCCACAGCAGCTGATTAGCTACGAGCACTCTGTTGAGGACACGATCGCAACGGAAGGCACTTTTGTACGCAGTAACGTCTGGGGCTTCGAACCTGCCGCACTCAAACGCTGGCAACCGGGCTACGGGTACTATCCAAAACAAGCGGGAGCGAGCATCAAGACTAAAGCTTCTGCCGAATCACTTTGGAAGGTGGCACAAAAGATCGGTAGCCCTGAAAAAGGCTATTACTTTGCTAACGTCCTTTGGCGCACCCGAGAATGGCTCGATATCTTCTTTGGTGGCGGAAAACCCATTCGTGTTTCCCCTCCCGGTCCAGAGCTCAAAGTGGGTGATTTCATTGATTCTTGGAAAGTCATTCGTTGCGAAGAGAACCAGTTCCTCTCGCTATTTTTTGGCATGAAAGGGCCAGGGCTTGGTCGTTTAGAAATCACCATTAAAGACGACGGTGAGGAGCGTAAATTCGATATTACTGCATGGTGGCATCCACAAGGCTTTCCGGGCTTACTCTACTGGTTTGCGATGATGCCTGCTCACCTGTTTATCTTCAAAGGCATGGTTAAAGCCATAGCGAAAGAAGCGAAAGCGCTAGAGGAAAAACAAAACTAAATAAAGCGAACCATTGGCACGGATGCCAGCATAAAAGAGTAATAAGCTAAGGATCGATGAGAGAGGGTTTTAGATTGATTAACGCGGAGTCAATTTATTTGAATTTATCTCAGGCCAGCCCCCGTATTACTCTTAATCCATGCCTTCTTCTTACCCACTTCATCTTGTGCGAAGTGGTGACCACAACAAGCAAGTATTGGAATCACAATGGGTAATCGATACATCATTAGCAACAAACACCACGACAACTTCATGCTTCACCAGCAACACGTAGATAAGATTGCATTGGTAACTGAAGGTGGTGGTCAACGCGGCATATTCACGGCGGGCGTTCTCGATGCCTTTTTACATGCTGATTTTAATCCCTTCGACTTACTTATCGGCACTTCTGCAGGCTCCCTCAATCTCGCCTCTTACATATGCGGGCATCAAGGTCACGCTTACAAAATAATTGCAGAGACAACGCGACGCCCAGAATTCTTTAAGCTGACGAAATACCTCCTCAATGGCGAAGGCTTAGATTTAGACTTTCTGGTCGACAATGCGGAAATTGACATCCCGCTAAATTGGGAAAAAGGCTCGGATTTACTCAAAACCAAACAAGTCGTCGCTGTAGCAACCCATGCACGTAACCTAACCACCGAGTGTTTCGATGTCACTCTAGATAACTGGAAGGATGTACTTCGAGCGTCCTGCGCGATTCCTGCCTTGCATAAAAAGCCAGTGGTGTTCGACGGTACACGTTGGCTTGACGGCGGTGTGTCGGCTCCCATTCCAGTAGAAGAGGCTTACCATCGAGGTTACAAACATATCGTTGTGGTCCGAACAATGCCTACCGATTTTGACGAGCACCACCCTCTCATTGAGGCCATTCTTAAGCATGCGCCAAGCAAAGCCATGAGTGAACTTTCCGCCATTTTGCTCAAACACGAAGAGACCTACCGTCAGACTCAACGCTTTTTAGCCAACCCACCGGATGACGTGAATATCTACGAGATTTCACCTGCTAGAAACCTGAAATCGTCCGTCGTAGAAAGTACGAAAAAACAGCTGGATGCCGATTACTTGCACGGGGCGCGATTAGGTCGTCTGTTTGTAGCGAGCATTGGTAGAAAGCTGAATATCCCTTACAAGCCATACAAACGTTATAAAACCATCACTTCTGAGTTTGTAAAAGATGATGCCCATCACCAGAAAATTGAACGGGTATGGCTTAAGAGAAAGAGCGGATACATGAAGGGCGCGATGAACAGCGACATCGCTTGGATCAACGTTAACCCTCAAAACCATTCAAGAGCACTCGTCATTGTACAAGGACGTAATGAATCGGTTTGGAAGTATAAAGAACTTATTTATGAGTTAAGTCAGTATTTTAATGTATACGCTTTTGACCACCGTGGTCAGGGAGAATCTCAACGATTAGCCGAACACAGTGAACTTGGACACGTCGACCAGTTTGAGCACTATGTAGAAGACTTAGCGCTATTTCTTGAACAGGTTGTCGAAAGCCAACACAAAACTGAAGTAATGATACTCGCTCACTCTATGGGCGGAGCTATCGCAACACAATACCTAGCGAAGTATGACCACAACATCAAAGCTTGTGCCCTCACAAGTCCAATGTTTGGCATCAAGCTGCCTAAAGTTGTTGGCGGTATCCAAAGTGCGACAATGAAGGTGATCAGCCAACTTCAGAAAACGCCGAACTTCGCTCCAACACAAACCGCCTTTGTTACTAAGACTTTCGAAGGAAATGATCACACGACAAGCCCAATCCGCTTTAAAGCTTACAGTGATTTACTCAGCAATAACCCAGAGCTGCGATTAGGCGGTGTCAGTCCAAAGTGGATCAGTGAAGCCATTGCAGCAGGAAAATATTTTCTATCTCAGGCTAAGCATATCAAGACGCCAATTCTGATCGTGCAACCAGAGGGAGACAACGTTGTCTCCTTAGCAGCCCAAGATACATTCAATGAAGCGTGCACCAGCTCAAGACTATTAACCATACCTCACGCTAAACATGATGTTTTGATTGAAGCGGATCGTTACCGTGACTGGGCGTTAAAGCACATCCTGAATTTTTACGATCACAGGCATCAATTTGTTTAGCTGTGAGACTTAACCCGCGCCTTAAACTGAGACGGCTAAATACAAAAAAGCGTACACAAAGATCATGTGTACGCTTTTTGCTTAGTGAGAAGAAGTGATTCTATTAGTCAGCTTTAAATGACAGTGGAATCTCTGCTAATTGATTACCTTCGTTCGCAGGGAAGATTAGATATTCGCCGTGGTATTTCACCATCGATTTGTAGTCGGTTACTTTGTGAACCATGTAGCCTGCTTGCGATGCTTTCTCAACAAACTCCGCATGGTTACCACGAACAAACCAACTCATCGGTTTTACAAGTCGCTCACCATCAAAACAGCTTTCACATTGGTCTGCACACAATGCCAATGAGTTCTGCCCTTCAGTAAAGATTTGTACTTTACCGCAACCAACGAGTTGCTCAGATGTAGACACTTCCCAGCCAGCCTGTTCCATAAGATCCAAGAACGCTTCAATGTCAGAGTCTTTGATAACTTTAGGCTCTTCACCTTCTGGGAAAAACTGCGCGTAAAAGCCAGAGATACGTTTGAAGATGAATAGCAAACCGGCATCGTTACCTTTTGAACGACCAGCTTTCTGCCAACGTGTTAGGTCATCACCCACTGTGCGCCCAAAGCGTTGTGATTTCAGCGCCTTTGTGACCCAACGTACCAAGTAATGATTGTTCGCAACTGGCGCATTGGCCAATTTGCCTGAGCGATGCTCTTGGTCTAGATCCGCCAGAGCAGCGTTAACTAAGTTTTGAATTTCTTGGGTGTAATTAGACATTACGCCTTTCTTCCTAAAGTCCAATAAAACAGTGCAGACAGCACTGAACAAGCAAAAATTACGATGATCATCGGCCACGCAACAGCGCCTGGCATTGCAAAAACGAGCGCACCAACCAGTGAGCCAGTGCCAAATCGCAGTGTACCAGCAAGTGAAGATGCTGTACCCGCCATGGTTGGGTACCCACTCAACAACAGAGCCATTGAGTTACTACCAATCGTAGACAAAGTACCGATAAACAGCACAACAAAAGGCACCATGCCCCACAAGCCAAGGTCGAGCATCCAACCGACAAACAGGCCAATACCCGCAATCAACTGCACGGTTAGTCCGAAACGCAGCATGAAGTGCGAACCGACCTTTTTCACCATGCGACCATTTAGACTGGTCATGATAATCATCGCTACGATGTTCAAACCAAATAGGTAACCAAATTGGTCAGGTCGAACACCATATAAATCAATATAAACAAACGAACCCGCAGTCAGGAATGCAAACATACCAGAGAACGAGAACGCACCTGAAAGCATCAAACCCAATGCCTCAGGGTTAGAACACAGGCGCGCATAGTTACGAATCGTGGTTCTGAATCTTAGTGGCTGACGGTTTTCCGGCTTAAGCGTTTCTGGGATCATCCACAGAACAAGCAAAACCACCACAACGGCGAAGATAGCGAGTACCCAGAAGATCGAACGCCAGCCGAACCAAATCGCTAGATGGCCACCAATCATCGGCGCCACCAAAGGCGCAATCGTAATCACCAAGATCACGAACGACATAGCTCGCGCGAAATCTTCACGGTCAAACATGTCTCGTACAACCGCTTGGATAATCACAGCCGCTGCCGCACCAGCAAAACCTTGCGCCGTACGCACATAAGTTAGCGCATCGATACCGTTAGTGGTCGCACTGACTACCGCTGCCAAACCAAAAAAGAGCACACCTGAAATGAGTACAGGTCGGCGACCATAGCTATCCGCTAACGGACCATGAATCAACTGACCTATCGCAAAACCTGCCGTATAAGCCGTTAACGTAATCTGTACCGCGCCTGGGGTTACACCAAGATCTTTCGCGATGGTTGGCATAGCTGGTAGGTACATATCGATAGCAAGTGGCGTCAACGCACCAATTGCACCGAGTACAAGAAACATTAAAAACTGATTTGTGACTGGGGAGCACTTTGGGCTTTTTCTGTCATTGCTTTACCTCTTGTTGTGTCCTCCCATCAACATTCCACATTGATTGAGATAGATGATTGACGCTTCTCTCACCCTGAATCCGCAACCGTCACGAATTACAGCGCATAGTCTCCTTACCATTGAGAAGATCATAAAAGACGAAAGTATACCAAGATGGTCTTGACTAACTCGACGCTAAAACCTGCATGATCAGTATGCAGAACGACAAAGTAACCGAGCTAAAACGAAGAGGCGGTGACGTGAACACCGTCTGTACTTATCGTCAGTAAGGACCAACAAGAGAAAAGGATTTCTCAGACTAAATACAGCTCTGCCTGCGTTTACGAGCGGCGAATAAGCATCTTACTCAGACACTAAGACTTATTTGGTAGGAACCACCATTCTGAGTGATTTCTCATCAAAAGACTAGTTCCTATCAGGAATCAAACAATTTCCCAGAACAGTGATTATTTCCAACCAGATTGAGTTATTTTACAACTGATTCAACTTCTTCTTCTGTTAAGAAGCGGTAATCACCCGGCTCAAGTGCTTCATCCAGCACAATAGAACCAATACGTTCACGGTGAAGATGTTCTACCTTGTTACCGAGCGCAGCAAACATACGTTTCACTTGATGGTATTTGCCTTCCACAATCGTTAGCAGCACTTCGTTTTCGGCTTCGTTCACGATCTCAAGATGTGCTGGCAATGTTGGCTCACGCTCGTTGCGTAGCTCAATACCTTCGGCAAACTTCTCAACGTAATCAGGTTGAATCGCATCCACTAGCCATACGCGGTACGTCTTCTCACATTTGTGTTTTGGTGACGTAATACGGTGCGACCATTGACCATCGTCTGTGATCAGCACAAGACCGGTAGTGTCCACATCCAAACGACCAGCAAAGTGCAAGTTTTCTACCTTTGGCTCATCCAGTAGAACGAACGCCGTTGGGTTGTGCCCATCTTCATGCGAACACACAAAGTCCGCAGGCTTGTACAACATGATGTAACGAGGGCCAGGAGCACCAACTTCGCGCCCTTCCCATTCAACCACACCACCTTCTGGTACTTTGAATGCACCACTCTTTTGTACTTCATCATCAACCGTTATTTCGCCACTTTTGATGATCTTAGTTGCCTGCTTGCGAGTCGCACCCAGTCCATCACACAAATATTTATCTAAACGCATGAATACCTCTAATGTTTAAGGTAGGGTATTATAGCGATCCTAATTCGAATAGTTGAGCAATTTCACAGATTTTCATGTACACCCTTCGCCCCTACCAAGCCGACTCTGTAAAAGCGGTGATTCACTATTTTCGTAAACACACCACACCAGCGGTCATTGTGCTGCCTACTGGTGCGGGTAAAAGCTTGGTCATTGCAGAGTTAGCAAGGCTTGCAAAAGGCCGAGTACTGGTACTTGCTCACGTAAAAGAGCTAGTGGAACAGAATCACGCCAAGTACGAAGGTTACGGACTAAAAGGCTCAATATTCTCGGCAGGTCTCGGACGTAAAGAGACCGATCAGCAAGTGGTGTTTGCCTCGGTTCAATCCGTGGTGCGCAATCTGGATTCTTTCAAGAATCAATTTTCCTTGTTGGTGATTGACGAGTGCCATCGCGTGCCAGACGAGAAAACCAGTAGCTATCAAAAAGTGATCACTCATCTAAGAGAGCTCAATCCCGGCATCAAAGTATTGGGCTTAACCGCCACACCTTATCGCTTGGGTATGGGATGGATTTATCAGTACCACACCCGTGGACAGGTTCGAACGGAAGAATCACGCTTTTTCCGCGACTGTATCTTCGAGCTCCCTATTCGTTACTTATTGGATGAAAACTTCTTAACGCCTGCTCGCATGATGGACGCCCCCGTCTTATCTTATGACTTCTCGCAGCTAAAGCCTGCCAATACGGGTCGGTACAAAGAAGCGGAAATGGACATGGTGATCGACAAAGCCAAACGTGCGACGCCACAAATCGTTGAGCAAATCATTCAATACGCCAAAGAACGCAAAGGCGTAATGGTGTTTGCAGCCACGGTTCGCCACGCGCAAGAAATCCACGGCCTGTTGCCAGAAGGAGAAACCGCCATCGTCATTGGTGATACGCCAACACCCGAACGTGATGCCATCATTCAATCGTTCAAGAATTGTGAGATAAAGTACTTGGTCAACGTGTCCGTTCTGACCACGGGCTTTGATGCACCACATGTAGATTTAATCGCGATTCTTCGCCCTACCGAATCCGTCAGTTTATATCAACAGATTGTTGGACGTGGGTTGCGTCTCTCGGAAGGCAAATCAGAATGTCTCGTACTGGATTACGCTGGTAACAGCTACGATTTATATCAGCCTGAAGTGGGTGCTCCTAAGCCAGACTCCACCAGTGAAATCATCACCATCCCTTGCCCTGCTTGTGGCTTTAACAACAACTTCTGGGGTAAGTTAGACAGCAACGGCTTTTTGCTGGAACACTTTGGTCGCCGCTGCCAAGGGTATTTTGAAGATGATGAAACAGTAGAGCGTGAACACTGTGGTTATCGCTTCAGAGCGAAATATTGCGGTGAATGTGGCGCTGATAACGATATTGCAGCACGTATTTGCCATGAGTGTGATGCCACACTCGTCGACCCAGACAAAAAGCTCAAAGAGGCATTGAATCTAAAAGACGCGCTGATCTTTGAATGCACTGAAATGGATTTGACGGTGTTTAAATCTAGTGATGGCAAATCACAGTTGAAAGTGACTTATTCTGGTGAAACCTACCAAGGCGAAGGAAATGCATTGGTGCACGAGTTCTGGTCACTGAATACCAAAAAACAGAAGCAAACCTTCAAAGACCAGTTTGTTCGCCCTCACCTTGCAGATAAACATCGTCCGTTTGAAGAAGCGTCGCCAACTAAAGTAGTAGCTAACCAGCATCGTTTCCGTTTACCGCAATTTGTTATTGCCCGTAAGTCAGGCCGTTTCTGGAAGCTGCGCGACAAGATCTTTGACGACGAACTAAGATAAGCGAATGCTCACTAATTCACTTTCTGTTCATGTACAGCACGATATAATCGTCGTAACTCATTGAAAAAGGCTTTGCCATGTCTATCTCCTTCACTCCGCGCAAACTTTCCGTGCTGCTAGCTATATTTCCGCTTTTATTGTCTGCGCCTAGCTTTGCTGATCACCACGATCACAAAGACCATCATGATGACAAAGATGGTCACGCTATCGTTCGTGACGTCGAAAAACCGGGGACACGAATTGAGTTCGATGAAGATCAGGATGAAGTCTACCGCGCCGTTCAGAAAGGCTATATCCGCCCGTTCTCTGATATGTACGCAGCAGTGGAGAATGATTTATATGGGCGTATTATTAAAGTTGAACTTGAAGAAGACGATGACGAATGGGTTTACGAACTTAAGATCTTGTTCAATGACAGTGTGATAAAGGTGGAATACGATGCCGCTACACTAGAAATGCTCGAGATAAAAGGACGTAACTTCAATAAAGCTCTTAAACCGCAGTAATCGATATCCAAACACAATTAGAAGAAAGAATATGAAAATACTTGTTGTCGAAGATGAACCTCGCCTAGGCGAACAGATTTTAGAAACGTTGGAAAACAATGGCTGGGTACCAGAACTTTCCCAAGATGGCATCGACGCGCTTTACCGTGCGACCTCTGAAGAATGGGACGCTATTGTGCTAGACCTAGGCTTGCCGAAGCTCGATGGTTTAACGGTTCTAAAAGGCATTCGAGATGAAAACATTAATACACCAGTTGTGATTTTAAGTGCCCGTGACACATTATCTCAACGTGTTGAAGGTTTGAATGCTGGCGCCGATGACTACCTGACTAAGCCATTTGAAATGGTTGAGTTAACAGCTCGACTTCGAGCCCAATTGCGCCGCGCTTCGGGTAACGCCTCACCTGTCATGCAGATTGGTGACTTGAGTTTAGATACACGCTCCTCAAAAGTACTGTGGCAAGGACAAGCGGTCAGCTTAACCGCGCTGGAATATAAAGTAGTTGCGTACTTCATGCACAACCC
Organism: Vibrio sp. D173a; assembly: GCF_030248475.1. Lineage (NCBI taxonomy): Bacteria > Pseudomonadati > Pseudomonadota > Gammaproteobacteria > Vibrionales > Vibrionaceae > Vibrio > Vibrio sp. D173a. Next base: position 38,017 of record NZ_JAHGAH010000130.1, on the reverse strand, counting down.
AGAAAAAGTCATTTCTCGTACCGAATTAGTAGAGCACATCTATAAGCAAGACTTCGACCGTGACTCAAACACCATTGAAGTTTTCATCGGTCGTATTCGTAAGAAAATCGCGCCAAAGATCATCAAAACCGTCCGCGGACTGGGGTACCAACTGAATGCCGAGTAAACACAGGCTACCTATGCACATTCTTAAGCGGCTGAGTATCAAAAGCCGCTTAGTACTGGCGGCGGTTGTCTGGCTAACGGCTATGATCCTCGCTGCGGGAGTAACGATCCCCACCCAAGTGTATAGCTATATGGTGGATGACACTCGCTCCCAATTGAATGTCTACATGGACGAGATTGCCGCCCAGCTCGAAGTCGACAGCCAAGGCCAACTCACTCTCTCTACCCAACTTTCCGACCCTAGATTCAGTCGCCCATACAGTGGCCTTTATTGGAGTGCTTCCACCAAAACGAGCTTAGAACGTTCGCGATCGCTGTGGGATAAGAAAATTGAGTACAAAGGATTAGATAAAGACGCCTTTGGCGCTCGTGATGAAAAGCTTATCACGTTGAAAAAGACCCTTTACCTGCCAGATTACGACGGTCCCATTGATGTCATCATCGGCATTGACGAAGATCCAATTGAAGGCACAATCCAGTCTTTAACGGGGCAGCTTTGGATCATTCTAGGATTGCTCTTTGCTGGTGTTCTTGCGGTTATCTTGCTGCAAATCGCGTGGTCTTTAAGCCCGCTGACCAAGCTGCAAAGAGAGTTAGCCGAGCTTAAATCAGGCAATAAAAAAGGCTTGGAAGAAGAGTACCCGAAAGAAATTTCCCCTTTGATTTCTGACCTTAATGCTCTGCTCTTTCACTATCAAGAGCTGCTTGAACGTGCACGTAATCATGCCGGAAACTTATCTCACGCGCTGAAAACACCGCTTTCCGTTTTAAAAAACGAGGTGCAAAACTTCACGCCTGAAGAACAAGAACGCTTGAACGCGCCAATCACGCAGATTCAGCAGCATATCGACTACCACTTGGGTCGCGCTCGTATGGCTGGCTCTATGAATATTCTTTCGGTGAAATCGAACCCTTCAGAGCGCGTTGATGCCATATCCATGGCGTTTGACAAGGTATACGCACACCGTGACGTCACACTGATTAACGAGCTTGATTCTGAATTGAACGTCGCCGTAGAGAAAACCGACCTAGATGAGATGGTGGGTAACTTGCTTGAGAACGGCTACAAGTGGGCCAACAGCATCATTCGTGTTCATTCAACGCTAGATAAGGACAATATTCATATTATCGTTGAAGACGACGGCCCGGGAATTCCTGCCGAGCAACTATGCCAAGTGATAAAGCGTGGCTACCGACTGGATGAAACCACGCCAGGTTCTGGTTTGGGCTTAAACATTGTCAGTGAAATGGCGCATAGTTACCGCGGTCAGCTTGAACTATCAGAGAGCAAAATGGGCGGTTTAAAGGCCACATTGATTCTGCAAAAGAGCCGCGCTTAAGTCACTCACATCTATCACCTACACCTGTTATTTACTGCAAGGGTTTAAAATGGCACTTATCGAATTATTCGCTAAGTGCCATTTTTGTATCTAGATAGCTTTTGGGGTGGATAAGTTTAGGGCTAGATGGCTCGCTAATCAACAATACGTTTCCATCAGAGTAATAGTCATGCTTACTGTCCATTGCAACAGGCTGTGTCAAAGAATGTAACTCTCCTACTAGCCTTAAATGACTGACTTCAATTTGATTCGCTAGACGATCCCTTTCGCTGTCCACATTAGGATCTATTCGATGCAGAACCGTCACAATGCCCGAGTAATGCGCCAACTTTAGACCGTCATCGTAGCTAATCGCTCCGATCCAAATTGGTTGACCAGACTTTGATTCTAACCCTGCTTGCCACCAGCGAACATGAGAGCGTTTTAACAAACTTCCGGGCTCTTGGAATGCCATCGACTGTGGCTTGCCATTCCAAAACAAATCAGAAACGGGCGGCAGCTTCTGCTTCAATAAGCTCACATAGTCTGCCAATTCAATGTCGTTTCTTGAAAAGGTTTGATTCTCTAGCCAGCCGAGCTCTTGCATTAGGCTTCTCGGGGATATTCCGACATACACCAAGTTGACTGCCTGAGCGTCAAACACATTCGAGCGCCCCGGATAAACCTTAAAGCCGATATCATTAAGGACTATCGATTGATTTCCAGTGACATCGGTTTGTTCAATATTGTCGTCTGCTAGATAGAAAAAAGTGTCCATAATTCGCAGCAACTAAACAGAACACTAAAGCCGTTAGGGATTTGGTCCATTTACGTGACCAGTTTTTCTTCCAAGCCACAAGAGCGAATACAGAAGCGATGAGTACTGAGGCAATAAGAAGCTTATGCTCAACAAGGATGAACTTTATGGAATCAAGTGGAATCCATGTGTTAAGACCCGCAACAAGCAAATACCCAGCAACGACAAATTGCCCAACACCAAGTATCAATCCAATTGATGAACAGACAGTAAAACGCTTCCAACTCACATTCGCAGTACCCGCCATAAATGGCACGACCCAAGCAACAGGTCCGAGTAAGCGTGCAAAGATCAAAATGGCATTGCCGCGTTTTTTCATCAACAAACGACAACGAGCGATTGGACGCCTTGTCTTGGCTTGCCAACGAATCAGCTTCTTCTGTGCTTTAGAGCCAGAACGCTTGCCAATAAAGTAACTGAGTTGATCGCCAATCCAACCGCCCAACAAAACAGCGACAACGCCCCAAATCACACCTTGGTGCAATTGATAGCCCGCAGCGAGCAAAAACGGCTCGCCCGGGACAAAGAGATTAGGTCCAATCGTCGCATCAAGGAGTGATCCGAAAAACAGACTGATTGCTTCCAGCATGCAGCCTCCGACGATTACGAATGTTGATCTTTGTAGTGACCGAATTTGTATTCCATTTCGTTGTTACGCATCTCGCCAAAGAAAAATCGTCGTACATTAGCTTTGAAATACGTCATACCCATTTTAAAGAAGCCATCTTGATCCAAACGACGCGGGTCAAATGCAAACGTCATCGGTAAAAAACGGAAACGCCATGTTTTTGAAGCACGCTTCACGTAATCACAATCTTCGCAAAGCGTAATGGATTCATCAAAACCGTTAATCTCGTTATGTACACGTTTGGTAGAGAAAATACATGCACCTACCGCCGTTGGGAAAGTGTACTGAGTAATAAACAAACCCGCGTTAAATACCCAGTAACCCAACTTATGCGCCATTGGCAGATCTTTTGAGCCCATGTACACACCAGCAACTTCCAACTTCGCATCCTCAAGCTTACTCATTGCGCGGCTCAAAAAATCACTCGGTAAGCTTACGTCCGCATCTAAGAAAAGAATACGTTCATACTTCGCCAGTTCTGCACCTGTATTACGACCTAGGCTGACACCACGCGTATCCATATGATGCACCGTCAGTTCTGGCAATGCGCTTTCGTAAGCTTGTGCAACTTCACGAGTCGAGTCTTCACTGTTCGAATCCACCACGATCACTTCAAAGTTGTGGTGAGTTTGTTTGGTTAAATCTTCAAGTAGTCGACCAATACGTTTTTCTTCATTAAGGGTAATAATCACGATACTGATAGGATTCATAATGTGCTCCATTGAGGTTGTCCGTTTATGTACGATGGAGAATAGAACCGACTGACTTAACAGTTACTGAGGTCAACATTCATTTTGCGTTCATTTTGTGAATAACAGATGTCGTTAATGAATGAATTAACTTGGGAAGAGGATTGAGTCCTAGGCAAATAAAAACGTGCTAACAAAATGCCAAATAGGTTAAAATCAGCGCAATGCGGACAAAGTTTTGCCGACACCGCAAAACAGACACTCTTCTTAAAGAAGAATTACTGGCTTTTTGGTGATTTAGGTACATTTTTGGTTGCTGAATGTAGAGCAGGATGATAGTATCCGCGCTCGCTTGAACAGTTCCTGTTTCAAGCTTTACTACGAACACAAGGTCGCATTGTGTTTGTAAAGTTTTATTTTTTACTAATTTGAGAGTAAATACTATGAAATTCGAAGCAGTAGTACGTACTGAACTAGGTAAAGGTGCGAGCCGCCGCCTACGTCACGCTGGCAAATTCCCTGCAGTTGTATACGGCGGTGAAGAAGCAGCAGTTGCTATCGTTCTTAACCACGACGACATCGTTAACCAAATGGACAAGCCTGAGTTCTACGAAGGTATCGTTCTAGTGATCGACGGCGCTGAAGTTAAAGTTAAGCCACAAGACGTTCAACGTCACGCTTTCAAGCCAAAAGTTGAGCACATGGACTTCATCCGTATCTAATTCCCTACCAAGGAATTAACGGATAAAATCCAAACCTTTTGCATAAAGATTATCGGACTTACCAACCGAGACATCTAAAAAATTTCAAAACCCCGGAGACTTACCACCTCCGGGGTTTTACTATTTAGAGCAGAAGCAAATGTCCCCTACTCTTCGAATCTGATAAACAACTCTCGAATCGACCAAGTTTTGCATTGAGTATTTCAGTGAAAACGAATTTCAGCTGAGACAATTAGGTACGCGCTATGTACTTCACCAGCGTCACATCGTTCAACGTCATGTCATCAATCACTTCCGACTCTTCCTCACCAGAGCGCACAAAACCACACTTCTTGTAGAAATTGAGTCCCTGCTTATTGGTATCTAGTGCCTTAAGGCTAATTTGCATCACAGGCGTTGAGAGTAATCGTGTTTCCAATTCATCAAACAACGCACTGCCTGCTCCTTGCCCAAAATACAAAGGCGACACATAACAACAGGTCACAATCGCAGTTTTGTCTTCGCTGGAGTGATTAGGCAGTTCATAACTTAGAAAGCCGACGATCTCTTTCTGCTTCTCTACAACAATGAGGTTTGCCAGTTGCTCTGTCATTACTCGCGTCCACATTCGCTCTCGACGCTCTCGAGTAAACTGGTCAATATAGCTCTGTGGCATCAGTCCTCTGTAGGCAACCTGCCATGAATCAACGTGTATTTTGGCGATCTGATTCGCCTCGTCTCTCACTGCATTTCTAACTGTATATCCCATTGCCTGCCTTTCTTATCACTCCGGAGTAAATACTCTTTGACGACTGTACGCTTCAAAACCCAAAGATTGGCACAACTTTATTGAAGGCGTATTTTCAATATTTACTCGATATCTAACTTTACGCTGCCTCGACTTCACCTCACTAACTAAATGAGCAAGCAGCCGTTTTCCATATCCTTTCCCTCTTGCTTCAGGAGCGACCAATATGGATAAAGACTCAAACGGTTCTTTCCCTTTATAACAATAAGAAGCCAGCACAGCGACCAACGCTTTGTTATCGAAGATGCCATAAAAGAAATGGCTATCGAGGTCAAAATCCGCTTTGAGGATATCTTCTTCACTCATTCGACTTACAAACGATTCAAGTAACTCGAGATCAGACTCGATAGAGAGAGAAATTATCCCATCGTCTTGATTGATTTTGCCGTCATTAAATAAATAGTAGTCGACATCGTCGTATTCACAGAACAATTGCTTATTATTTAATTTTCTCTCGAGTTCACTTGGATGAACATGTTTAATTTTGTCCCATAGATTTTCGGGGCAAGATATAAACGTGCAGTCGTCAGATTGGTATAAAAATACAGCACAAAGATCGGAGAACTTTTGCCAATAGTGAGGGTCATATGAATAGCCATTGTACAAATTACAGCTCACTTTGAACTGTTTTTTCCAAGAGCAATCGATTTCCGCGGAAAGTGCGGTTGTTTTTTTGAGCATCCCTTTCTCTCAATACAGCGTACAGAAAATTATAACTATTTATTTCTCAAGCCGTAAGAAGACATGATTTTGCTAAAATAATCATCAAAGTTTGCTTTATATCTCACCAAAATCCGTATTGATTCACAAAAACAAAAAACTTGCAGTTAAGCTTCTCACAAATTTAGACAAGCAATCAATAACCACCTTCCAAAATACGATTTCTGTTTATTTGGCGACATGCCTTGCAGCCCTGTTAATTCCTGTATCCGATAGAACTGTAAATAAGATATAGATCACTAAAGTTTCACACTAATTCCGTATATTTCACGCCGTAACAATAACAAAATCACAAAGAAAGGATCCCTTATGAAGTTTTCCAAATCCCTTTTGGTACTTTCGGTCGGTATTGCCATGGCAGGTTGTTCTGATGATGAGACCATTATCGTTCAAGCTCCTGATGGTGACGTAAACACGTGTTTTACCGCTGAGTCATGTACTAAGTTCACGGTTCTTCACACTAACGACAACCACGGTCGTTTTTGGGAAAACAGCAAAGGCGAGTACGGCATGGCTGCACGTAAAACGCTTATCGACTCTATTCGCGCAGAAGTAGAAGCAAACGGTGGTGAGACCATTCTGCTGTCTGGTGGTGACATCAACACAGGTGTTCCAGAGTCAGATATGCAAGATGCAGTACCAGACTTCGTAGGTATGAACCTTCTAGGTTACGACGCAATGGCGGTTGGTAACCACGAATTTGATAACGCACTGTCTGTACTAGACATGCAAGCAGAGCTAGCAGACTTCCCAATGCTAGCAGCGAACATCTACAAAAAAGATGCTGATGGCAATGTTACCGACGAGCGTTACTTCGACCCTTACCAAGTGTTCACAGTTAACGGCCTTAAAGTTGCCGTAATCGGTCTGACAACAAAAGACACAGCGAAACTGGTAAACCCAGATAACGTAGCAACTATTTACTTCGAAGACCCACAAGTAGAGATTCAAAAAGTACTAGGTGAAATTGAAGCAAATGAAGACGTTGATCTAGTATTTGCAACCACGCACATGGGCCACTACCAAGATGGTCAACACGGTAGCGAAGCACCTGGTGACGTTCTATTAGCTCGCTCAGTAAAAGACGGTAAGCTAAATGCAATCATCGGTGGTCACTCACAGAACCCTGTGTGTATGGAACCAGGTACTAACGACTACGCAGACTTCAAACCTGGCGACGACTGTATGCCTGACCGCCAAAACGGTACTTGGATCATGCAAGCACATGAGTGGGGTAAATACGTAGGTCGTGCGGACTTTGAATACTACGATGACAAGCTTCACCTAGCGAGCTACGAGCTGATTCCAGTTAACCTTAAAGCGAAAGATGAAAATGGTGACTACCAATTCATCGGTGAAGAGATCCAACCTGACGCAACAGTGAAATCAACACTGCAACCATACCAAGACCAAGGTCAAGAACTACTAGACGTAAAAGTTTCTGAGACTGACGGTAAACTTGAAGGTGACCGTAGCGTAGTTCGCTCTCAACAAACAAACCTTGGCCACCTATTGGGTGAAGCGTACCGTACTTACGAGCTAGTTAACGCTGACTTCGGTGTAATGAACTCAGGTGGCGTGCGTGATTCAATCGCAGCAGGTGATATCACTTACCGCGACGTACTAACGGTACAACCTTTCGGTAACTTCGTGACTAAAGCAACCATGACGGGTGCAGAAGTGAAAGAGTACCTAGACGTAGTAGCGACTAAGTCAGCAGGTTCTGGTGCTTACGCTCAACTTGATAACATCAAACTAACTGTCGATTGTGATGCGAGCGACGTAACGATTACAGACATCAACGGTAAAGGTTTCGATCTAGCAGAAACTTACACCTTCTCTGTAATCAGCTTCAGCGCTGCGGGTGGTGATGATTACCCAATTATTGATGTTGAGTCTACTCAAATGACAGATGCATCTGTACTACGTGAATTCTTCGTTAAGAACCCTCAGATTTCTGCAGAAGATTACAACAAGAACCTAGGCAACATCGAATACTTTAGCAACGGTGAAGCGGTGAAAGGCTGTCCTGCGACAGGTAGCTAATCTGCACTATTCTTGTCTACACTTAGATGTTGACAGCCATTCGGTTGCATAACAATCGAACCAAAGGCGTGTCAGACTGACTCTAAGACCAACCGGAGCCCAAGCGCTCCGGTGTTTTTATTGGCGCTAAATCTCTGATAAAACGCCACCTTCAAAAATCGTTCAAAAATTGTTCATTTGTGTTATTGACGCCCCTGTTCGAGACTTCTATGTTTGATAAGGTCTTTCAAATAAGCAGATTCATTAACTGAGTTTTAGGAGTCTTTTTGATTCACACAGAAAATGATTCTGGGAAAGATGTGAATGGCGTTACAAACACTGCTCTCAAACAATTTGTCTCTCGGACTTCAAACGAAAGCGATGGGCTTCTACGCTCTCGCTAATGAGCAGAGATCTGAACGCCAATGTGTTCAAACTGCTGCCATCGAGTTCTGGAGGTCAAAAATGAAACGAGCCAGCAACAGCTATAGACTGCAGATAATTAAAGAAGTGGTCACCCGTAAAGAGCGTGAAGCGTGTACTGACCCAATGGCAAAATACATTCACCAATTGATGGATGAATTGCCCACAAGTAAATTAGAGGTAGAACAAAATCACCGCTTCGCTGGGAGTCACTTCGACGAACAAGCAGGAGGCTGGGTAAGCGACCAATGGTCATTAAAATAACGCCAATCGCTCATATTGTTGGGCGAAAAAATGGATAGGAATTTCCCGGCTCTCTTTTGGATAATCATTTCAAACTGGCCGGGAATCATTATGAAACGAGAACGATAGGATGAATAACTAGAACAGATCTTGTTGCGGTGAGGCATCATCTTGAGGCAACTCTGTTTTACCCTTCCCTGCTAATACCTTTCTTCTGTATCGCTGACGACACAGCTTAATTACGTGCAACTGCTGCGCAGGAGTAAAGCTCAGCCAATTAAACCGCTCTTCTCTTTTACGCATGCATCCCTTGCAATAACCTTTTTCGTCAGACGTACAAACTCCGACACAAGGACTTGGGACGGTAAAAAACTCCAATTGCTCCATGCTCAACCCGTTCTTCCGCTCACTTATTTGAGTCCGATACGTTTATAATCAAATAACCATAAGAAATTTCGAAGTTTTCGGTGAATTTCAATACCGAGAATGGGATCTCTGTTATAAAATACGCCGTGTTTAAAAACATACGAAACCATAACCGTATGCTGACAAAAACAGTGTTTTATTACCTATACTTACCACGTTTTCTAAAAACGGAGTCAATAAAATGAAGCTTAGCCTAAAAACGTTAGTAGCAGCAATCTCACTTCCAGTTCTAATGACTGCATGCGCTAGCAACGGTGACAATGTGAAAGAAATTACGGCTCAAGATCTACAACACCACAACTGGCAGTTGGTTCAAATCGATGGCAAAAACATCGCTGCAGAAGAGCGTCAAGCTCCTCGCCTAGAGATTGGTGAAAACCTAACTGCAAACGGCAACGCTGGTTGTAACAACTTCTTCGGTCAAGCAGAACTGAAAGACAACCAACTACGCATCGAGAAAATGGGCATGACCATGAAGATGTGTATGGAAGACCAAATGAAGATTGAAAAAGTAATGTCTGAAACGCTTTCTGATTGGAGCGACATTACTCTGACTAACGAAGGTCTAGTATTGAAAAACGCAGACCACGAACTAACGTTCGAATTGCGTGACTGGGTAAACTAATCCCGTATTCGTTTTGAGGCAATCGGTCTCTGACAGAATAAGTCTCTAAAAAAGCAGCCAATGGCTGCTTTTTTTGCTTCTAATGTCCCATATCTTGTTTAGCAAGCTTTTCTGGATCGTCATAAACCGCGTGACGATCAATCATATCCAGCGTCGCTTCGTTCATGCCGGTCACGGCGACTATCGAGCCCCCTTTTCGAAACTTAAGAATCGCTTTATCCAGTGCCGATATCGCGGTGATATCCCAAAAATGCGCATCGGAAAAATCTATCGTGATATATTTCGTCGCAGTATCAAAGTCGAACATATCGGTAAAGCTGTAAGCAGAAGCAAAAAAGATTTGCCCATGAACTTTGTGAATCGTATGGTCGTTATCGACAATGACTTCATCCGAAACCTTCATCAAGGTGCGGCTTTGATTCACATAGAAAACACACGCTAATAAAACGCCTACCAGCACACCGATTGCGAGATTGTGGGTAGCCACAACAGCAATCACCGTAGAAACCATAATCACGTTCGTCGGCAAGCTGTGCTTGCGCATATCCGCAAGAGAGCGCCATGAGAAGGTACTAATGGAGACCATGATCATCACTGACACAAGTGCCGCCATCGGGATTTGCTTTAGGTAATCTCCCAAAAACACCACCATGACCAGCAAAAACACACCGGAGCAAAGCGTTGATAAACGTGTTCTACCGCCAGACTGAATATTGATCATTGACTGACCAATCATCGCACAACCAGCCATCCCACCAAACAGAGACGCGACCATATTCGCAATGCCCTGTCCTTTGCACTCATCATTCTTTTCACTTTCGGTATCCGTAAGCTCATCCACAATGGATGCTGTCATTAATGATTCAAGTACACCAACAATGGCTAGTGCTAACGAATAAGGGAAAATGATTTGTAGAGTTTCGAGGTTGAAAGGAATATCGGGAATCATGAACACAGGGAGCGCGCTGGGCAGTTCACCCATGTCGCCAACGGTTCGAATATCGATATCAAACATCAACGCAACCACTGTCACCGAGATAATGCACACCAATGGAGAAGGCAGCATTTTGCCGATTTTTGGTAAGTATGGAAACAGATAAATAATGGCTAACCCTAATGCTGTCAAAGCATAAACTGGCCAAGAAACGTCAGTCAGTTCAGGCAGTTGAGCCATGAAAATCAGAATTGCCAAAGCGTTAACGAACCCTGTCATAATAGACTTAGATACAAAACGCATTAAATCCCCTAGCCTCAAATAGCCGATTAACAGTTGCAGCACACCAGCGAAAAACGATGCGGCAAGCAAGTATTGCAAACCATGATCTTTAACTAAGGTGGTCATCAATAACGCCATCGCTCCTGTTGCCGCGGAAATCATTCCGGACCTTGAGCCTGTAAACGCAATCACGACGCAGATGGAAAACGAGGCATACAAACCCACTTTAGGGTCGAGTCCCGCAATAATAGAGAATGCGATAGCTTCTGGAATGAGTGCCAGTGCTACAACAACTCCTGATAAACAATCTCCTTTAACATTGTTGAACCAAGTATCTTTTGTAAATTTAAACATAAATCTCTCATAAACGTATTGCCTTAATTGGTGCATTGCGCACGGTGAAGGGATTGATGCAAACGCATCTGAGAGATCGTTCTAGGGCGGACTAATGAGCAAAAAGCACCTTCCTTAATCGTCAATTAAAAATTCATGGTTTCCTCGAAATGAGACAGTAAAAAACAGGACTGGCCTCATCAGAGGTGTGCTTTATATCACTTCAAAAATGTAATTTGTAATAAATTCTTACAAAAGTAGGTGAATCCATCTACAAACAACAATAAAAAAGCGCCTCTCAAAGGAAGCGCTTATGCATCATTAACACTTTGTTATATCGAAGTTTATTTTCATTTAAGCATCAGAATGACTGCTGAAAATAAGATTCCCCGTCAAAACCACTCAATTGCTCATACGCTTTAGACAGAATTGCAATCCCTATGATGGTGACTACAAAGCTCAGTAGACTCATTAAGAAAGGCAGTTGCAAAAACGCCAATGGCGACATCGCCAACCCGAACAGAAGCGGCACTAAAATAACCACGCCCATCATGTACCAAGTATGGCCTTTAGTCAGATTCCATGCATAAGGGAAAGAGACACCTTTACCAATGGCAATCGCAGGAAACACAAGTACCTGTCGACGGCAAATAACACCTAGCGCCAGCAACGCGATGGCGGCAAGTGCCACATTAATCATTGCGAAAAGCGCCGCAACCGCAACAACGGCGATTGTCATTGCCAAGTAGTGGCCAATAAACCACATTTCGATCTTTCCAAAGGTGAAACGCCCCCACTGAGGTACCGATTGAGGGCCTTTCAAAATGATGCTGTGTACGTTGATAGCCACAATGGCAGACAGTAATGCCATCAAAATTTGCACTAAGACAGTAGCACCGTCACCTTCTGATTTGCTTAATAGAAGATCCAGAATAATTGAGAGGAGGATGGGTAACGCGGTTGCTTTTGCGATCGCTTGTTTATGAGTACTCAGAGAAGAAAAAGCGCTTTTAACGGTATCGACAAACATAGTTAAGTTCTAGCCAAGATTAAGGTTTATTCTGGTTGCTGATGTTATCTTCCTGATATCAATTGAGCAAACCTTTCCCTAGATATCATTAGGTTACAATAAATATTTCGACCTAAATACTTTCATGTATCGATACCAAAACACGTTCAAACTAGATTAAATGCCCTACTTTATGGATCAACACCGCTAAGCTCTCTGCTTCGAGCTTCTTCATCACGTTAGAGCGGTGCACCTCAATCGTTCTCAAAGATACGCACAATAAGTCCGCCATCTCTTGGTTCTTCATCCCTTTGACGACCAAACCGAGAACTTCTCTCTCACGCTTAGTGAGGCTCTGTAGCACCTGCTTAGCGCTCAACTTCTCATCATTTTTGAGTGACTGCACCATCGCATCATCCACCGCCATCACAAGGGCGTTACCATCGACTGGTTTTTGAAAGAAATCAAGTGCGCCATCTTTTAGCGCATCCACCGCCATTGGAATGTCACCATGTCCAGTCAGGTAAATCACGCTAATTGGGCTGAGTTTCTCGTTCATCATTTGGTGAACATCTTGCCCGCGTAGGTCTGGCATGCGGCTATCAAGCAAAACACAGCCAGGTGCAGACAAATTGACCTCATTTAGAAAATCTATCCCACTAGAGAAAGTCTCAACCTCATAGCCATAGCTTTCTAACAGAAACGCCATGGACTCTAATACTGGTTCTTCATCATCAACAATATAAAGCGAACAAAGGTTACGACTCATGACAAGCCTCCTGATACGGTAAAACGATGGTCACCTGACACCCTGTTGGATCAATTGACCTAAATTGAATGCTGCCTTGATGGGCATCAAGCACATCACGGCAAATGGCCAAACCTAAGCCCAGCCCATTTTCTTTGGTGGTGTAGAAGGCTTGATCTAATAGTGTCTCTTGCTCTTCGATACCAATGCCATTGTCCATCACATCGATAATCACCATCTCATCGCAAAAGCTAACGTGCAGATCCACGTACAAGTCTTTCCGTTTCGGCAAATGGCTCAAACAGGCGTCTTTTGCGTTGTTCAAAACGTTGAGAATGACTTGCTGCAAACCAGTGGCGTCAGCAAAGACTTTTTGTGGCTCGCCAGAGTAAAGCACTCCCAATTGAATTCGGTGTCGTTGAAACTCGTAATCCACCAGCTTCATTGCTTCTTCAATTAACGAAGCTAAATCCACCCAGCTCTTTTCAATTGGCGTTTTGTTTATCAAGCTGCGAAGGCGCTGAATAATGTCACTTGCAGAAGTAACCTGCTGTTGAATTTTATCGAGGATTGGTGCCATCTCTTCCGCAGTCGCACCTCGCTCCATACGTACCTTAGCCCCTTGGCTGTAGTTCTTTATTGCCGCCAGAGGTTGATTTATTTCATGCGCCAGGCTACTACCAAGCTCACCGACAATGGTGATTCGCTGCGCGTGCTCAAGCATGGAACTCTTGCGGCGCAAATTATTCATAGTGGTTTTTAGCGTTTCGCGACTGCGCTGAAACTTCCACTCCAGCCAGAAGTGATAGCCCGTCAACAACAGTAAAGTCAGTAAAGACGCCATCGCAATGGCTTGGTTCTTATGCAGCCACTCTTGCGCTTTTTGTCCCCAAGATTTTTGCAGCGGGTGCATGTCTAAGTGCTTGTAAACTTTATCTACATTGATGCTCGGTGCAGGCAGCATCCAACCGACATTGTTTGCAGCAATCGCTGCAGGGTGGTCTTCTGGCATTGCGAATAGGGTTTGTGCCACCATCTGACCAACATCGACTGGTGCACGTTCCGTCATCGCCATCGTCCAGTTTGGGTACAGTGGCGTACTCACCGCGCAAACTGAATCTGCAGGACGCTTCTCATTCAATACACGTAGGTTATGCAGTTGAATACGCCCCTCTTTCGCCATGTTCTCCAACGTACAAGCAGGAACGATCGCCACATCGAGATCGTTCTCGATCACGTCCAAAATCAGCTGATCCGTCGGTGGGCCAGTAAAGTGGATCTTTTCAAAGAATGATGATTTGAAGTAGCCCAGTTTATCGAGCTCGTAACGCAGCGCGAGAAAACCACCAAACGCTTTTTCCGATACCGCCGCAACATTGGCTTTATTGATGTCTTTCAGTGTTTTAAAAGGCGATTCTTCACGTACAACCACCACTGAAGCAATCGACTTATTTGGTAAATCACTGTAAGCGGTTTTCTGCGTTGCCAACCAGTTGATTGGGTATTCGCGAGCAAGTTTGGTCGCCTGCCCTGGACTGGTCAGAATGAAGTCGAGCCAACCGTGCAAAAATGCATCTTCAAGCTGGTCGAAATCGTAAGTATGTAGGTTAAATTGATAGCCAGGATTCTGAGTCTCCAGCCAATCCAAAGTCGGTTGCCATGCTTCTTGCGCATGTGCGTGTCCACGCAGCGCTAAAACACCCACATCGTAGTCTGTTCTCTGTACTTTTTGGTCATTAGCAAAAGCAAAAGAGGTGAAGAAAAAAGAGAGAGCAAAAATGAAAAGAATAAACTTTTTAGAATAATTATCAATCACTTACAAAACACTACCAAAATACGGCTTTGGTGCATTTTACCACCATTCCCCCCTGCTACTTTGTTGCTTTAGATCAATCCCACATCATTATTGTGGGAAACCACAATATCGGCATTTAAACGATTTCCTCAGAATGCCTTACCCATAAAGGGATAGAGCGCATTTTCACCTGTTTTAAATCATGAACACCAAAAATGAATAAAAAACGTTCATGCCTGTACTCCCCCTTCAAAAGCATTCTATCTGTCGAACCATCGAAGGTTCGGCAGCAAAACTTTAAATTAATATATGGAAGCAACTCATGAAAAAATCGACGATTGCGTTGGGTGTGTTAGTCGCTGTTACAGCGGTTGGCTACTCAGCTTACAAGACGATGTTTTCGGCTGAGGCTGTGACTGTGGATGCTTCTGCTCAAGAGCAGAAGTTCACACAGTACGCTCACCCTGAACACTTCATTTCTGCACAACAACTGAAGTCGCTGATGGACGGTGACAAAGACTTGGTTGTGATCGGTGCGCTAAACCCTATCAAACCAGATAGCCCTATTTCTGGCTCTTACACTATGTGGCGTAACGATTATTCAGCAGCTGAAGACGCCTACGACTTCGGCGGTATGAGAAACAGCACAGAAGAAATGGAAACGATTCTGGGCAGCTTCGGCGCGACAGCAGACAGCACAATCGTGGTTTATGCCGCGGGCTCTCACCACGATGCAGCTCGCCTTTACTGGCAAATCCATAATCTTGGTCACCAAGACGTTCGTTACCTTGACGGTGGCTTGAACGCTTGGATGGGCGCTGGTTACCCAACAGGCTCTGCAAACCAAAGCGTGGCAGCGGTTGAATACAACGCACCTAACGCACAACAAGATAACAATGCCCTAGCCACGCTAGACATGGTTATTGCTGCGCAAAACAACCCTGATTGGGTGATCCTAGATACTCGCAGCAACGACGAGTTCAACGGTGAGGTTGCGGTTTCTGGTGCGTACGGCCCTGGCACAATCCCAAGCAGTGTTCACATTAACTGGACTAAAGCGCTGAACGAAGACACAACGCTGAAATCAGCAGAAGAACTGCAAGCCCTTTACGGCGACATCATCAAAGGCAAAAAAGTCATCGCTTACTGCCAATCTGGTGTTCGCTCAGCCCACACCACCATGATTCTTACTGAAGTCCTCGGTGCAAAAGGCGTCTACAACTACGACGGCTCATGGATCGAATACAGCCACGCTCACTACGAGCAAAAGAATCCTGAAGTGAACGTTATCAACGGCAAGAACTAATCAACACGGAACCGCAGTGAATGAACAATGTAATTTTTAGCCAAAATCTATTCGACACCGCTCAAACGATTGTCGATGGTTGTATGGGTGATGCCGATCCGGCATGTCAAACCGCATGTCCAATGCAGACGGACGTAAAGCAGTACGTTCGCATGGCAGGCGAAGGTAATTTCCAAGGCGCTTTGGATCTGATCCGCAGCAAATTATTCCTTCCTCAAACTCTTGGTCGTATTTGTGCCCACCCTTGCGAAGCGTCTTGTCGTCGTAACACAGAGTTCGGTCAACCGATCAGCGTAGCGGGCATCAAACGTTTCGTTGCAGAGAAAATGGATAACCAAGATCACTGGGATCTCAACATTGCCCCTCTAACGAACAAACACATTGCGATCGTAGGTGCTGGCCCTGCAGGTGCTCAAGCAGCGATCGAACTTCGTCGTCAAGGTCACGAAGTAACGATTTACGAAAAGCTAGAACTATACGGCGGCATGATGCGTGTGGGTATCCCTGAATACCGTCTACCACGCGATGTTATCGATTTCGAATACAGCTACCTAGCGATGCTGGGTATTAAAACTCAGTTTGGCGTTGAGATCGGCAAAGACATTAGCTTCGACACTCTACGTAGCGAACATGATGCCGTGATTCTGGCTCACGGTGCACACGTAGGTTCTATCATCCCTCTGCCGGGTCATGACAACGATGGTGTGTTCTCTGCCGTTGAGTACCTAAAAGAGATTTCTGAAACTCGCCAATTCCCACGTGCAGGTAAACGCGTGATGGTTATCGGTGGTGGTGACGTTGCAATGGACTGTGCACGCTCTTCATGGCGTATTGGTGCAAGCGACGTTTACCAATGCTCACTTGAGAGCCTTGAAAACCTACCTGCAAGCCAAGTCGAAATCGACGAGTCACTAGAAGAAGGCATCGAGTTCAACGCAGGTTGGGGCCCAGTCGCTATTGAACATGAGAACGGCAAAGTAACCGGCATTACGATCAAGAAAGTACTGTCTATCTTCGACGAGCAAGGTAATTTTGCTCCTCAATACAGCGAAGAAAGCAAAACCATCTCTGTGGATACGGTTGTTTTCGCGACGGGCCAAATCGTTGCAGACATCACTGGCGGCGCACTAGAACAAACTCGCGGCGGCCGTTATGTAGTCGATAAACAAACGCTAGCGTCTAGCCTAGAAGACGTCTTCGTCGCCGGTGACGCGTGTGGCGGTAACATCGTGATTGAAGCGATGGCATTAGGTCGCAAAGCCGCAATAAGTGTTGAGCGTTTCCTAACGGCTCGTCCACTGACTGAAGATCGCGACTTCGAGCAAGAATACAGCTACTCATCTCGTCTAGACGTGCCACTACCAAAAGGTACGGTAGATACCCCTCGCCTACACGGTGAATTGCGTAACGCTGAAGAGCGTAAGCAAGATTTTGCACAAGTGGATTTAGGCTTTACTGAAGAACAAATCAAACAAGAAGCATCTCGCTGTCTGCAATGTAGCTGCAAGCTATGTATGACCGAGTGCATCATGATGAACGACTTCAGTGACTGTCCAAAGACCATCTTCTCTGACTTTGTGAACAACAAGTCAATGGACCCACTGATGGCTTACTCATGTAACGCCTGTGACCAGTGCACCATCGTATGTCCGAAAGACTTCCCTATGAAGGAAATGTTCCTAGGCGCACGTGCTGACTTTGTTAAGGCAAACAATGGTGAATCACCAATGCCGGGTCACAAAGCAATCAATATGCACCAGAAGCTGGGCTTCTCAAAAATCTTCACTATGGCAAAACGAGCGGTATCGACAAAATGAGTAATAAAGTATTTATGCCAGGATGCAGCTTGCCATCCTACTCACCAGAAGGCGTAGCAGCAATCGCAAGCTACCTAAAAGAAGTATTCCCTGAAATGGGCGCAGTCCAGAAGTGCTGCGGCAAACCGACTGCGGCTATCGGTCAAACAGAGAAGTTCAAAGAGCGTTACGGCCAGCTTCAAGCGGACTTCGATAAGCTGGACGCACAAGAAGTCATCGTGGCATGTCAAAGCTGCTACGGCATGATCAAGAAATCTGGTGGCACACAAAAGCCGGTTTCATTGTGGAAACTGCTTCCAGAAATCGGTCTGCCAGAAGCGCTACGCGGTAAAGCGAAAAACAGTGATGTGGTATTTACCATTCACGACTCTTGTTCAACTCGCTACGAGAAAGAACTGCAAGACGGGATCCGTTGGATCTTAAACGAGCTTGGTTACAAAACCTCAGAACCAGAACACACACGCGAAAACACGCGCTGCTGTGGCTTCGGCGGCATGGTTGTGCCAGCAAACCCAGACGTGGCCAAGCGTGTAATCAAGCGCCGAGTTGAAGAGTTCGAGACTGACTACGTCGTAGTTTATTGCTCAGCTTGTCGTGCATCCATGATGGGTGTTGGCACGAAGTCTTGGCACATTCTGGATCTGATGTTCGGTCCTGTGATCATGCAAGGCGATGAACCGCCAGTCAACGTGCTCGCTAGCCCTGTGAAAGCTTGGTTCAACCGCTACAAATCAAAAGCGGGTCTGATCAAGTGTATGTCTGTGTAGCTATCTCTTTTTAATTACTAGGTTTAAGTGAAGTTGAACTTATGAAATTCGTAAAAATCGCTCTTATCGTCGCTGTTGTAGCTATTGCTCTGTTCGCGGCAAAACAAACTGGCATTCTTGAAATCATCACTGACATCAAGAGTCTACAAGATTGGATCGCAAGCTTTGGTGTGTGGGGCTACGCCGTATTCGTAGCAGCATTCGTGTTTGCGTGTGTTTTCCTACTTCCGGGCAGTGCGTTCACCATTGTGGCAGGTATCGTATTTGGTCCTATCAAAGGTGGGGTATTGGCGCTGTTTTCCGCAACGCTTGGCGCAGTGGCAGCATTCATCGTTGCGCGCTTCCTGCTTCGTAATACCATCATGAAGAAGTTTGGCGACAACCCAATCTTCAAGAAAATCGATGATGGCGTAGCAGCAAATGGTAGAAGCTTCTTGATCCTAACGCGTCTAGTACCTGTATTCCCATTCAGCCTACAGAACTACGCTTACGGTCTAACCAGCCTAAACCTTGGCACATACGCTCTGGTTTCGCTACTAACAATGGCACCAGGTGCATTCATTTTCGCTTACATGGCGGGTGATATCGCAACAAACGGTGTGTCTGCGATGCTGCTAGTGAAATTTGCAGTGGCAGGCCTTGTGTTGTTTGGCATGTCTCTAATTCCAAAATACATCGCGAAGAAAAAAGGCATCAACATGGAAGAATTAGCGAAGTAATCCGGTCTATCCATTATTGACGCCAAAAGAGTGCGACTTATCGGGAGTTGCACTCTTTTCATTGCTACTAATTTGCTCACACTTTGCCCTTCAATTGGTGACTTTTAAGGCCAAAAACTGACGTGGATTGGTATGACCTCACAAGGCGAGTAATTCTCTGAATCTATTATCAAATTCGCGTTGATAATAAAGCGAGATAGATTACTATCCACCTTGAGGGAAAGGAGCTTCCAGCGTGGTTTATACCCATAGTTTTAGTGCTGAAAAAAAACGATTTTCATCGCATGGGTATACAGAGCTCCAAAATGAAAACAAAGATAAATAAACACGGATTACGTATGAAAAAGCTACTTAGCACCATTGGCATTTTAGCCACCACTTTTGCCACCTCCTCTTTCGCCGCTTCTCACTCAGCAGAATGGCAAAAAATCGAACAACAAGCTGACGGTCAAACCGTTTATTTTCATGCTTGGGGTGGCAGCCAAGAGATCAACCGCTATCTCCATTGGGCACGCAAAGAGCTTAAATCTCGCTACAACGTGACGCTTAATCACGTCAAAGTCACTGATATTTCTGAAACCACTACTCGTCTTATTGCTGAAAAAGCCGCAGGAAAAAACAGCGGCGGCAGTGTTGATATGGTTTGGATTAATGGTGAAAACTTCAAATCAATGAAAGACAACCAACTGCTGTTTGGTCCTTTCGTAGAAGGCTTACCAAATTGGCAATATGTAGATAAAACTCTACCTGTTGACGTCGACTTCTCAGAGCCAACCGATAGCCTAGAAGCACCTTGGGGTGTCGGCCAACTCGTATTTATTCACGATGAAGAAACTCTGAATAACCCGCCTCGCTCTTATGCAGAAATGCTGAGTTACGCTAAAGCGTTTCCGAACCGTCTGACTTACCCTCGCCCGCCCGAGTTTCATGGTACCAGCTTCATCAAGTCTCTACTGATTGAGTTGAGTCACAACGATCCAGTGCTGCACAAACCAGTAACGGAAGAATCATTTAAAGCCGTCACACAACCACTATGGGCATACCTATATGAATTCCATAAAGTGGCATGGCGCGGTGGTAAGCAATTTCCTGGCGGTACTGCCGAGTCCATTCAACTGTTGGATGACGGTCAAATCGACCTAGCGGTGACCTTCAACCCGAACGCGGTTTTCTCTGCGCAATCGAGCGGCAACCTTGCAGAAAGTACGAAAGCGTATGCGATGGATGCAGGGGCACTGTCGAACATCCACTTCTTGGCGATTCCTTGGAACGCAAATGCCAATGCAGGTGCACAAGTTGTTATAAACTTTTTATTAAGCCCTGAAGCGCAATCTCGCAAAGGTGACATTAATACTTGGGGTGATCCTTCAGTGCTAAGCAGTCAATACCTAACGGGTACGGCTAAGAATACCCAGCAATTCAAATCTATCGAGGAGCCACATCCTAGCTGGCAAGCCGCGCTAGAAAAAGAATGGCTGAAACGTTACGGGAATTAATACAAACCCATGTTAAGAGCGCTGTATCTAGTTATTATCGCAGTTTGTATATTACCAACCATTCCGGGGTTGCTCGGAGTGGTGGTCTCTGCGCTCGGCTATGTCCCTCCGATTGGTCTTCACCACTTCTCGCTGGATGGCTTTAGTGCCGTCTTCGATTGGGAAGGCGTATGGACGTCCATTGGCCTGACTTTCTATTCCGCCATTTTCAGCAGTTACCTTGCTTGCTTAATGACGTTTGCGATTCTGCAAGCTTCTTGGGGGAGTAAATTCTGGCGTAAGATTGAAGTCAGCCTTTCCCCACTTCTCGCTATGCCACATGTGGCTTTTGCGATTGGTTTTGCTTTCCTATTTGCGCCGACTGGCATGGGTGTTCGCGTACTCAACCAAATGTTTGGTTACGATCCAAATGCCCAAACAGTGAATGACTTAGCACTGCTGATCAAAGACCCATACGCACTGGGTTTGATCATCATGCTTGCCATTAAAGAAGTGCCGTTTTTATTGTTGATGAGCATCCCTATTCTTCAGCAATTAAAAGTCGAGAAGATTGAAAAAGTGAGCCATTCGATGGGTTACAGCTCCGCGCAAACGTGGTGGAAATGCGTTTTCCCACAATGGTTAGCGAAGCTGCGTTTCCCTATGTTGGCCGTTCTAGCTTACAGCTTATCGGTTGTTGATGTGGCGCTAATTATTGGCCCAACCAACCCTCCTACTTTTGCAGTGTTGGTATGGCAATGGTTTAACGATCCTGACTTATCCCTGCTACCAAGAGCGGCGGCAGGTGCAGTGGTGTTATTTGCCATTGCGAGCACCTTAATTGGTTTTGCTCGACTCGTTGAATGGACCATCACTAAAGGCTTTAAACGCTGGCAATACTCTGGCCGCAGCGGCTTCCACTTACCGGGCAAAACTTTGTTCTCTATGATTGCACTACTCGCACTGTTAATGGTGCCACTTATGGTGGTGTGGAGCTTCGCTCAACGTTGGCGATTCCCTGACTTATTGCCGAGCCGTTATAGCTTACGTTTTTGGGAATACGAGTGGCAAAGTATTCTTGGCACGCTCGAGCAAAGCATGTTGATTGCGGTGATCTGTGCGTCTATTGCCCTTGTGCTGGCGCTAATTGCTCATGAATACCGATTACGTTACCGATGGCAGGTGCCGGGATACATCATTGCCGTGCCAATGTTGATCCCCCAGCTATCGGTGTTGTTTGGTATGCAAGTCGTCACGCTGTATCTCGACAGCAACGCGTACTTCTTCTGGGTATGCTGGGCTCACGTGTTCTTTGCGTTCCCGTTTGTTTATCTGTCCTTGGATGGTCCTTGGCGCAGCTTCGATAACGGTTTAACTCGTGTTGCCCTAAGCCTTGGTAAATCACCGATGCAGGCTTGGCTAAAAGTCAAACTGCCGATTCTTCTGCCAGCAATCGCTTTTGCTTGGGCGGTGGGCATCAGTGTTAGCTTGGCGCAATACCTACCAACACTCGTGCTGGGGGCCGGTCGCATCAGCACCATAACAACAGAAGCGGTAGCCCTATCAAGTGGCTTCGACCGTCGTGTCACCGCGATTTACGCAATTTGGCAAGCGCTCTTGCCGTTAATGTTCTTCTCTTTTGCGATTCTACTTAGTCGTTTACACGTTAAGTATCGCCGGTTGTCTATTAAAGGTTTACTACCGAATGAGTCTTTGTCTCGAAAACCTCGCCATCCGTAAAACCAATGGCGACATACTTTTCTCTGCCTTCAACATGACGGTAGAGAAAGGTGAAATTGTTACCCTGATGGGCCCAAGTGGCTGTGGCAAATCCACCTTGTTGGATGCCATTGCTGGTCACCTGTCTTCCGAGTTCGACTATTCAGGCTCAATCACACTCGATAATGAAAAGCTGGATGCTTTACCTGCGCACAAACGTCAGGTGGGTATCCTATTCCAAGATGACTTGCTCTTCCCGCACCTTACCGTGTGGGAAAACCTTGCGTTCGCACTACCAAATTCAATCAAAGGGGCTGAGCGTAAAGAACGTGCGATGCAAGCATTGAAACACATCTCGTTAACCAAGCTCGCGGAATCTTTCCCAGATCAAATATCAGGTGGTCAGCGCGCCCGTATCGCTCTGACTCGTATGTTGTTGGCGAAACCAAAAGTTGCCCTACTCGACGAACCATACAGCAAACTCGATAAAGATTTGCGCGTGCAGTTTCGTAACTGGGTCGTGGAACAACTTCAACTCGCTAATATCCCCGCGTTGATGGTGACGCACGATGAAGACGATATCCCTGCAGGCAGTCGTTGCCTGAACTGGCCGTGGGAGACAAGTCATGCTTGATAGTCTAAGCATCAAAATCATTAAGTGGCCATTGACACAGAGTGCGAAACTGATTGATAAATGTGGCGTGACGGCTAACCAAACCACGCTGTTTGGTTTCGCCCTTGGCTGCTTTGCACTTCCTGCCTTGGTAGCAGAGCAATACACGCTTGCATTAGCGTTTATTCTACTGAATCGAATCTGTGATGGATTAGATGGTGCGTTGGCAAGAATTCAAGGCATCACCGATGCGGGTGGCTTCCTTGATATTAGCCTAGACTTCTTGTTCTATTCTCTGATCCCATTCGGCTTTGTAATAGCAAATCCAGAACAGAACGCCGTTGCGGGCGCATTCTTGATCTTCTCATTTATTGGAACAGGAAGCAGCTTCTTAGCTTTCGCGATTATGGCAGGTAAACGTGGTATCGATAATCCTGTCTACAAGCACAAATCTCTGTACTACATGAGCGGTCTGACAGAAGGCACAGAGACCATCGGTTGCTTCGTGCTGTTCTGTTTGTTCCCACAACATTTTGCCGTGATTGCGTACATCTTTGGTGCAGCGTGTTGGTTTACTACGTTTACGCGTATTTACTCTGGATTTCAAACATTAAAGTCGTAACCTTCCCCACGTTAAGAAGCATGTTGGCGCGAAAACAAAAACGATTGGCGCCAGTAAAAAAAGATTCAGTCAAACTCGTGTAAACTGTAGGCTCGTAGTCCAATTTTTTATTCATTGAACTATGAGCCTCGAAATAGATAAACAATGACATCAAAAAGAAGGTGAATTTGGAAGATAAAAGACTGATTCTCAAACAATATGAATCACATCGGCCGCCAGGAGATTTTCACACTCATAGTTATTCACATATCGCCTACGTGCACCAAGGGTGTCAAATTGTATCAACGGACAAGCATAGTCTGTTATCCATGCCGGGCTCATTAGTCTATATTCCAGCCTATACACCGCACCGAGCAGAGTTTCTAAAGCGCTCGCAGGTTTCTCTTCTTAAGCTGCCCTCCAACTCAACCCCAAATATAAAAGCAGTCTGTATGCTGGACGTTTCACCAATCATCACACAGTTGTTCAGTGTTTGGAAAAACAAGACTCAAGATCCCAAGTTAGCCGACCAATACATAGATGTTCTTATCGACCAGTGCTCTCGTTGCGCACCGACAACTCACCCTTTCGTCGCGCAGGGTAGCATGGACCGACGCCTATTAATCATAATCGAAGCGCTCTCTGATAAACCAACCATTAAAATGTCTATCTCGCAGTTATCGCAAAAGACTGGTGCGTCAGTGCGAACATTAAACCGATTGTTCCTTTCGCACTTCAAAGCTTCTTTCAAAGAGATCCGAAATAAAGTAGTCATGGAGCGAGCGGAGCAAATGATGAAAAAAGGCATAAGCGCAACGGTTGTTGCGTTTGAGCTTGAGTATTCAAGTCTCTCTTCTTTTTCGACTGCTTATAACAAGCATCAAAAGCAAAATATGGATTAACGGTCAAATATGTACAGTGACCAGACGATATGGCGCGTTTTGTAAACAAACTGTCAGCTACCCAAAAGCTTTAAACGACGCACCTCTCTACCATGTTTAACTACTCCTTTAACAAGGCATGAGGTTAAACGAATGTCCAAACTCCAGATCATATTTATCAGCCTAATCATGGCGTCCAGCTATTTTTTTGCCTCGAGCATGTATGTGCCAAGCCTCCCCGAGATACAGAATTCTCTGCACACCTCAGAGGCACTTGTGCAACAATCTTTGAGCGTATTTTTTATTGCACTAGCATGCAGTCAACTACTCGCTGGACCTTTTTCCGAAAGATATGGAAGGAAGCCCGTCGCCTTACTCTCAGCCGTCATTTTTGTGGCAGGCTCAGCGCTGTGCGCCCTATCACAAAGCATCGAGTCTCTTCTGATTGGTAGAGTTGTACAAGGTTTTGGCGTAGGAGGACTCTACTTGCTTTGTAGAACAATACTACAAGACGCTTTCGAAAAATCGGAACTTATGGGGATACTTGCCTGGTATGGGATTATTTTTATGAGCTTACCAGGCTTAACTCCAATTCTAGGTGGGTACCTCACAACACATTTTAGCTGGGAAGCAAACTTTATCTTTTTGCTCGGCCTAGCGGTTGTGACATTGCTTGTCATCGCAGTAATTAAACGCGAGACAATCAGTCAACATAACCCGGACGCAATCAAACCTAAGCAAATGCTAAAAGACTATGCTTTTATCACTTCAAACCTAACATTTTTGTGTTATCTCGCAATGATGATCAGCGGCACGAGCTGTCTTCTACTTTTCCAAGTGATGGGCTCCTTCGTTGCTCAAAACCAATTTGACATCTCAGTAGCAGATTTTGGATTAGGTGCAATGACGTTAATGATCAGTAGCGTGGTATCACGATTATTTTGGAATCAGTTCTTAAAGAACCGCCTAAGTGAGAATCTGACGCTTTTCTTCGGCTGCGTAATCCAAGTTTCAGGCTGTGCCCTGACGACATTCAGCCTTATGGTGAAAAGCTATTCATTCATGTTGTTGGGATTCTGCGTGATGTCATTTGGAGTTGCGTTCTTACTTGCTATCGCGGGCGTTTCAGCCTTGTATATGTTTCCGAAACACAAAGGGCAAGTTGGCGCGATTTATGGAGCATTACAGATGATAGGAGCATTTGGTTTCACCTACGGTTTATCGATGTTGCCTGCGACTCAGAGCATGATGGTACTCACTAGTTGGATGCTCGCTATGACAAGCGCTATCGCATTTTTCATCATCTTCATTGAGCAACGTAGAGCAGTAGGCCAAGCATGCACGCTCTCTGAAAATTAGTTCTTCAGAACACCACTGCTCGCTATTTGTTACCCTGATAACTAACAGGGGTTTGGCCTCAAAGTTTCCATTCTGTTGAGGCCAAACTTCTCCTATCAGAATAACCAGCCGAAAATAAGCTGTGAGAGCACAATTCCCAACATAAAACTCGGTAAGTGCCAAGTCTGCTGCTTAGCTCGGTAATACTCTTTTTGTATATCTTCTTGGTAGCTCTTTATGGCTAATTCTTTAATGTAATTATTATGCATAACTTATCCTCATGACGTTTTGGTGTGCGGAGGATAAAAGCTCAAGTTAACTTTAGGTCAACAGTAAAATATCAATTTCGGATAACATTATTTCCGTAGGCTAAAATCCTTACGCTTAGCCGTTAAACTCAACCAGTTGCATTTGTTTGTATCGCAGTAATGCAGCTTCACTTGATCGTCGTCAATGGAACATCAATCTCTCACACCTTTCGATGTTCAAATGACATCAACTTGCTAGCATGAGCCCATTCAAGCTAACTCCGGGCCTGTTATGACTCCTACTGTCGATCACGTACTTCTCAATATCGCACTCAACCTGAGCTCAAATCGCTCTCATGAGCAGCAATACCAAAACCTGATTGATGGAGTGGCCCAAGTCTTCCCTTGTGATGCGAGTTGTCTGTTTATCTTTGATGAAGATGGCTTCCTAACGCCAGTTGCAGTAAAAGGCCTGTCGAGCTCAGTACTCGGTCGCCGCTACTTTCCTAAAGCTCACCCACGTTTAGAGGCCATCATTCATAGTCGTGAGCCGGTTCGCTTCGACGCTGATTGTGCCCTGCCCGATCCATTTGATGGAACACTTTTAACGGAAGATCAATGCATTGACGTTCATGACTGCATGGGCTTTAGCTTGTACGTTGAGGGGCAACTTGTCGGCGCATTAACCATGGACGCACTTGCGGTTGGTGCGTTTGATCATATCGACCCAGTCGCAATCGAAACGTTCGCAGCACTAACGGCAGCAACACTGCGTAACATTGCGCAATTAAAAGCCCTTAAAGCACAGAACCAGAAGCAAAAGAGCGTCACGCAAACCCTGATCCAACAGGCACGCTCACAACACGGTGACATGGTTGGCTTAAGCCCACAAATCAATCAATTACGAAACAACATTGCGACCGTTGCTCAGTCGGATTACGCAGTATTAGTAACGGGAGAAACGGGGACCGGTAAAGAGCTTGTTGCTCATTCAGTTCATGCTCAATCTCATCGCAATGATAAACCGATGATTTACGTAAACTGCGCTGCCCTACCCGAAGGTTTGGCGGAGAGCGAACTGTTTGGCCACGTAAAGGGCGCTTTTACAGGAGCTAATAGTCATCGTGCAGGTAAGTTCGAACTGGCTGATGGCGGTACAATCTTCTTAGATGAAGTGGGTGAATTGCCATTGATTTTGCAGGCAAAACTGTTGCGAGTGATCCAACAAGGAGAGTTACAACGCGTAGGTAGCGATCAGCATTTGATGGTTAACGTGCGCATCATCGCAGCCACCAACCGACAGTTAGAAAAAGAAGTGGAAGATGGCACATTCCGTGCGGATCTGTTCCATCGTTTAAACGTATTCCCAATCAAAGTGCCACCACTGCGCGCGCGTGATGGCGACATTCCGGTTCTTGCAGGATATTTGTTAGAAAAAGTACGTCAGCAATTTAATGCACCAAACCTTCACGTTCACCCTAAGGTACTGACTCAACTAGAATCTCTGCCTTGGTACGGTAACGTTCGAGAACTTGAACACACCTTAACGCGAGCAGCGTTACATGCCATTCAACAAGGCGCGAGCACCATCATGCTCAATCACTTTGACACTTCATTGGCATTGGATGATGTAAAAAACACATCGCATTACTTACCGAAAGACAGCCAACCAATGCGTGAGTTAGTAGAGAGTTATCAACGAGACTTGATTGAACACGCTTTAAGCCAAACCGGTGGGGTTTGGGCAAAAGCAGCTGAGTTTTTACAAATGGATCGGGGCAACTTGTATCGCATGGGTAAAAAGCTCGGCATTAGCAAATAGAAGCCTCTACTTCGCTCTCTTCTCTTGAGAGAGAAGAAACTTACGTCTTAAAAAGATAGATTCCGGATGGCTCACTTAGGCTCGTCCGGAATGACACCTAACACCAATGCACATGGGCTAACTGTCCCATCTGGTTTCTCGCTTTTCATTCCCTCTTCCTCATTCAAAACAACTAAACCGCTCTAGTCTCTGCTTTCTTCTGGCTCTTTAAACTCACCAAGTTCTCAGTTGCCGTTTTGCGTCACTCCCGAAAACGCCAAAAGAGCGCAATCGGGAATCTCTTGCCTCCATACAACCGCATTAACTTTTCTTCTGTTTAACAAGCACTTCCACTTTCGACAGTTCAAGCGTTTACCTACGCGTTGCTTTTCTCATCACATCTGTATTTTCGTTGTCATTTACACATCATTCGCGTTGTCACAATCACATCAACCACTCACTTAAAAAGCAACAAAAACATTAAAAATCAATAAGGTAATAATTGGCACGCATTCTGCTCTAAAAGGAAAAACAAAACGACTATTACTACAATCACTGGAGAACCCAATATGTTCTGTATTCAATGTGAACAGACAATCCAAACCCCAGCTGTAAAAGGCTGTTCTTTCGCACAAGGTATGTGCGGCAAAACTTCAGAGGTATCCGATCTACAAGACGTGTTGGTTTACACTCTGCAAGGGGTTTCTTTTTGGGCAGCACGCGCGCTTGAATTCAACATCATCAATGATGAAATCAACCAATGGGCTCCAAGAGCATTCTTCTCTACGTTGACTAACGTAAACTTCGATCCTGAACGTATCCTTGAGCTAACCTCTCAAGCAGCTACTTACAAAGCACTGCTAAAAGACCAAGTGATGTCTGCAGCTACACTGGCAGACAAAGTAGTAAAGAACATTCCAGACGTTGCGAACTTCGAACTGCCAAACAGCACAGAAGAAATCCTAGCGTTTGCTCCACAAGTGGCGGTAAACCGTGGTAAAGACCAAGTACACGAAGACGTTATCGGCCTACGCCTACTTTGCCTGTACGGCTTAAAAGGTGCTGCTGCGTACATGGAACACGCACGAGTATTAGAGCAAACCAACAATGACATCTTCGCCGAATACCACGAAATCATGGCTTGGTTAGGTACTGACCCTGAAGATCTAGGCGAACTGCTAGATTGCTCAATGCGCATCGGTCTTATGAACTACAAAGTGATGGAAATGCTGGATCATGGTGAGACAGCAACGTTCGGTCACCCAGAGCCAACCACTGTTAACGTGAAGCCAGTGAAAGGCAAATGTATTCTTGTTTCTGGTCACGACCTTCACGACCTAGAAAAAATCCTGCAACAGACCGAAGGCAAAGGCATTAACGTTTACACCAATGGTGAAATGCTGCCTGCACACGGCTACCCAGAGCTGAAAAAATACCCTCATCTAGTGGGTAACTACGGCAGTGCGTGGCAGAACCAACAGAAAGAGTTCGCTAACTTCCCTGGCGCGATTGTTATGACATCAAACTGTCTATTGAACCCGGACGTTGGCCAATACGCAGACCGTTTATTCACACGCAGCATTGTAGGTTGGCCAGGTGTGGCTCATCTAGAAGGTGATGATTTTAGCCAAGTGGTTGAATGTGCATTAGCGCAAGAAGGCTTTCAGCATGACGAAATCGAACACAACATCACGGTTGGCTTCGGTCGTAACGCACTAATGAACGCAGCACCTGCCGTTATCGAGCAAGTGAAGCAAGGCAACATCAAACATTTCTTCCTAGTAGGTGGTTGTGATGGCGACAAAGCAGAGCGTAGCTACTACACCGACTTCACTGCAGAAGCGCCAGAAGATACGCTAATCCTAACGCTAGCTTGTGGTAAATACCGTTTCAACAAGAACACATTTGGCGACATCAATGGCATCCCTCGTCTATTGGATGTAGGCCAATGTAACGATGCGTACTCAGCAATCCAGCTTGCACTGGCACTTGCAAAAGAGTTCGATTGCGACATCAACGAGCTTCCTCTAACGCTTGTTCTGTCTTGGTTCGAACAAAAAGCGATTGTGATCCTGCTTACGCTATTCGCTCTTGGTGTGAAAGGCATCTACACCGGTCCAACAGCGCCTGCATTCCTAACGCCAAACTTGATTGAGATTATCCAAGAGAAGTTCGACATGCGCAGTATTGGCACTGTTCAGGACGACCTTAAAACCATCCTAGCAGCGTAATCGCCTCGCTTATCATGCGCCTCCTTAGTTGGGGGCGCTTCTATCTATTGAGTACTCGATAACCAAAGAGATTGTTATGTTTTTTGAATGGCAAGGCAGTCAACCTGTCACGTTAAGCTGTGTAGACAAATACCATGAAACTGCCGATGCAGTGAGCCTCAAGTTGGCAGACCTGTCAGAATCGCTCTTGTTTGAGTTTAAAGCGGGTCAGTTCATCAACCTTGGTGTTGAAATCGATGGCAAGATGGAGTTTCGTGCTTACTCACTCAGCTCTCTTTCCGGTGACGACTGCTTGCAACTGACGATCAAGCGTGTCGAAGGCGGTAAGGTCTCCAACTACATCATCGATAAGCTTCTCATTGGCGATACGGTTCAAGCTCTTCCCCCTACGGGTGATTTCAACTGCATCGATCATCCACCAATCGAGGTTAACGGTAGAAAGAAAGCACTGCTCATTAGTGCGGGCTGCGGTATTACGCCTGTATTCGCGATGGCAAAAGAATGGCTAGATAACGACGCTGGAGTTGATATTGAGTTCCTGCACATTGCTCGCTCTCAGCCTGAAACCATCTACTTTGATTTATTAGAGACCTACCATTCAGTTTATTCAGATTTCAATTTGAAATTACTACTGAAAAACCGCGGTGAAACGCTTTACCCAGAAGGTCGTTTGAATGCCGAATGGTTAAAAGAACTGGTGCCAGACTTTAAGCAGCGCACGGTTTATCTATGCGGTCCAAATCAGTTTATGCTTGATGTCCAAAGCTACCTAAGTGAACTTGGCTTTGATATGGCAAACTTCTTTCAAGAAAGCTTTACACCAGCAGCCAGTGAAGAAGCTGAAGTATCGGATGAAACGGCCAGTGTGTCAGTGCCAGACTTTGCTCAGACGATCGATGCGCAAAAAGGCCAAGTCCTTGCTGATGTGTTGGAAGGTGCTGGACTACCGCTGATCGTGGCTTGTCGAAGCGGCATTTGTGGTTCTTGTAAGTGTAAGGTTCGCACAGGCAGCGTTTCTTCAACCAGTCTTGAAACGTTGACCCCAGAAGAAATTGAGCAAGGATACGTACTCGCCTGTTCTTCAACGATTGAATCCGACCTCGAAGTTCAGATTGGTTAAAGCCCTTTATACGAACATTAAAAAAGCGCCGTACTGGCGCTTTTTGTTTATGGAAAAATGTTATTAAACTCGGAAGTTTATTAATCTAAACTCAGCTAAACAACAAAACCTTCAGTGCAGCTTCGCTATCTACATCCATAAACTCTGGTGGGTTATCCAAACGCTCACGGAATGTTAGCTGTGGCGCTTCTTCCTTCATGCTTTCAATCAAGAAATCGCTGGTCACCGATGGCGAGTTAACACACGCTAACACCTGTCCACCTTCTGCCAATAAATCTGGCAAACGACGTAGAATCTTTTTGTAGTCTTTGGTTAGTGCAAAGCTGCCTTTCTGGAATGACGGCGGATCAATGATGATCATATCGTACTGACCTGACTTCTTGATCTTGCCCCACGACTTAAAGATATCGTGCCCCATAAAGCTCACTTGGTTGATGTTATGACCATTCAGCTTATGGTTCTCACGCCCCTTAGACAGCGACGCTTTCGCCATATCCACGTTAACCACTTTATCTGCGCCACCAGCAATAGCCGCCACAGAGAAGCCACAAGTATAAGCAAACAAGTTAAGTACGTTTTTGTGCTTCGCATTTTCACGCACCCAATCACGACCGTAGCGCATATCAAGGAACAGACCGAAGTTCTGGTTACGACCGATGTCTAGCTGGTACTTCAAGCCACTTTCTTCAACCACAGGTCGAGCATCTAGCTCACCCAATAGGATTTCAGAAGGTGCACCGTCAGCATAACGGTGCTGAATCACGATCGTGCAGCCCTGTTTCTCTGCCCACAGAGCAGAATCAGAAAGCGTGTTCAATCCCGCTTTTAATTCGCTCAGAAACGACTCATCCACTTCTTTAAATAGATTGATGATCAACTGACCTTGTAACCAATCACACGTAATTTGCTCTAAACCTTCGAAGCGGCGGCCACGACCGTGAAACAGTCGGCGGATTTCGTTGGGAGCTTGTGTTAGCTCGGCTTCTAGATGCTGAAAAAACAGCGGAAGTTGTGATGCTTGCATCGAATTCTCTTATTCGTTTTCTTTGTGATGGTTATTTGATCGTAGGCCAGTTTAGTTCCCACGGAGAGAGCCAAGTGTCGATGCCTTGGGATACCGTTTCATTGTACCATTTACTGCCAAGTGCTTTGTGTTCACGTGGATCGCAAACAAAGCAATGTGTTTCATCTTGATACGGGAAACACAGCGAAAATGCATGCAAGTAGCCACGGTCGGCTTCATTGCCTGCATTATAAATAGGATCGCCAACAATACCCGAGCCAACTGATTTCAATGCCACGCGAATTTGGTGCGTTTTGCCAGTGTGTGGCTTACATAAAAACAGGCGCTCTCCCGGCTCTGCTGCGAGGGAGAAGAATTGAGTAATCGCAGGATTCGCTTTGCTGTTAACCAGCTTCCATGAAGAACGACGAGAGCGTTCCATGTCACCCACTACCAGCCCTTGCTTCTTCTTAGGCTTTTTCGAGCCAATCGCAAGATAGAACTTCTCGACTTCACGATCTGCAAATGCTTGCGACAACGCACTTGCAGCTTTTGCGTTGCGACCCAAAAGCAAAATTCCAGACGTCATTTTGTCGAGGCGATGGATAAGATACAACTGCTCATCACCACTTTGTTTTGCTACTTCTTGCAGCAACATGGTATCACCATCGTCCTTATGCACTGAGACGTTGGGATGTTTATTGATGATCAGAAAATCTGGATGGGTGTGTAGAATGTCGAACATAAAAAACTGGCTCCACGTTTGGAGCCAGAAGTATACCGATTCTAAGCAATTAGGCGATCTTAAACTTACCCACCAGCGCTTCCAATTCTTGCACCCTACGGTTCAAACCATCTGTCTCACACTGAATACCCATTATTGATATTAATTCCATCAATCCTATAAATAATGAATATAAAAAAGCGGGAGTCTGTGAAGACTCCCGCTTATTAATTTTCGAATTTGGCTGATTGCTGTTCGCTTATAGCTTCTTAGAGAAGATACCCGCTAGAGCAATGATGCCGATACCTAGTAGCATGATTTCGCCCTTACCGCTGTCGAAACCAGACTTGATACCCATGAAGGCTACGATAGCGATAGCAACTGGGATTACGTATTTCACTAGGTTGTACCAAAGACCAAATAGTGGGAAAGATACTTTACCGTCGTTAGTAATCTCTTTCTCAAGGTCAGCACGGTTTAGACGCCAGCCTGCGAAGATACATACCAACATACCGCCAACCGCTAGGAAGATCTTATCTGTTAGTAGGTCGAAGATGTCGAATGCACCTGTACCGAATAGTGTTGGACCAACACCGCCAAGCGATAGTGATGCAAACACACATAGTGATGCCATTACGACACTTGCAGAAAGTACTGCTGTTGAACGCTTCAGGCCTTTCTCATCGATTAGGTAAGAAACCACAACTTCCAATAGAGATACTGAAGACGTCAGTGCCGCTACTGTTAGACCGATGAAGAACATCAGAGCAAATAGAAGACCAATTACGCCGCCCATTTCAGCAAACAGCTGAGGTACAACAACGAATACTAGACCTGGACCTGCTGCTGGTTCCATACCGAATGCGAACATCGCTGGGAACATTGCAACACCTGCAAGGATAGCAACACCGGTATCCATCGCAGTAACCATACCTGTAGTCTGAACTAAGTTCTCTTTCTTCTTAAGGTAAGAACCGTACGTCATCATACAACCCATACCAAGAGACAGTGAGAAGAATGCTTGGCCTAGCGCCGCTAGAACAACATTGCTGTCTACTTTCGAGAAGTCTGGCATGAATAGGAATTCAAGACCCGCCATTGCACCCGGTAGCATCAGACCTTTCACCGATACAACGATCAGGATAAGGAATAGAAGAGGCATCAGGATTTTACCCGCTTTTTCGATACCGCCGGAAATACCCTTCATTACGATAACGATGTTAAGGAATAGGTAAACACCCATCCACAGTAGCGGTTGAACTGGATCAGAAATGAAGCCGCCGAAGCTGTCACCAATTGCTTCAGGAGTACTTAGTAGACCACCACCTACTTTGAAGATGTACGCTAGCGCCCAGCCACCTACTACAGGGTAGAAACCCATGATAAGTAGACCACTCAGTACGCCGATAACACCGGTAAATGTCCAACGACGATCAGTCGATTTGAAAGCACCTACTGCTGAAAGACCTGTCTTACGACCAATAGCGAATTCAGTAAGCATTACGCTAAAGCCGATAAAAATAACAAACAAAAGGTAGATTGCAACGAACGCACCGCCACCGCTCTCACCCGCTGTGTAAGGGAATTTCCATATATTGCCTAAACCGACAGCGGAACCCGCTGCTGCCATTACGAAGCCTAGTTTAGACCCCCACGTATCACGTGGTGCTGCTGTATTTGTAGCCACGCTTTTTCTCCAAAGTATTTTGTTGTGTTTGCATAGAGATAGGCGTCTAGAATATGTTCGTGTAAATATTAATGTACACTTTATAAGATGTTTGTGTGACGCTCTATGTATGGTCAGTAAAGCAGTTTCAATTTAAAATTGGAACCACGATCAGCACATTTATCGCACAAATGTATTATTGTTCACGCTAAATGCTGCTTTTTTGTGCAAAAGTTAATGTTTCGTCCGACTTTTCACACATCAGTAACACAAACCCCCGTTATAAAATTCATTTCACATTACAAAGTCGTTCTGCCCTAGGATTATGAAAATAGTTTCCCGTTCCGGCATTTACGCTTAATATCCATATTGGGCTTATTACTTTTGGCGTATATGGACAAGTTCTATCACTTTATCACCCTCGCTGGCATCGGGCTTTACTGGTTTCTCGTTGCTGGTGTTACTATTCGCGTCGTTTTAAAGCGTCGTGCTGTTAGCGTCTCCCTCGCATGGCTGATGATCATCTACATCCTGCCAGTGCTTGGTGTTGCCTGTTATTTCTTATTTGGTGAGCTTAACCTTGGCCGAAAACGTGCAGAACGGGCCAAAGTGATGTTTACACCGTTCCAACAATGGTTCACTCAGTTAAATGATTGTAACGCACATGTTCCAGAAGCAATGGGGCGTCATATCTACCGCATTGATGAATTGTGTAACAACCGTTTGGGCCTTCCAGCACTGAGTGGCAACACGCTTTCGCTTCAACAATCACCGGATGAGATCCTTCACTCCATCATTAAAGACATCGAAAACGCACAACACACCATCCGTATGGTGTTCTACATTTGGCATCCGGGCGGCTTAGCCGACTCTGTTGCTTCTGCATTGATTCAAGCTGCAAAGCGTGGCGTGGATGTTAAGCTGCTGCTCGACTCAGCTGGTAGCCCGCGCTTCTTCCGCAGTCCTTGGTACAAGATGATGAAAGATGCGGGCATCGATGTGGTGCAAGCATTAGAAGTAAAGATGTGGCGTATTTTCCTTCGCCGTCTTGATTTGCGTCAGCACCGCAAGAT
This sequence comes from Vibrio sp. D173a, assembly GCF_030248475.1. Lineage (NCBI taxonomy): Bacteria > Pseudomonadati > Pseudomonadota > Gammaproteobacteria > Vibrionales > Vibrionaceae > Vibrio > Vibrio sp. D173a. The sequence continues at coordinate 2,225 of NZ_JAHGAH010000130.1, read as the reverse complement.
CATCGTCATTGATGACGAGATCGCCTACACAGGTTCAATGAACTTGGTCGATCCTGCTTTCTTTAAACAAAGCAGCGGTGTCGGTCAGTGGATTGACATCATGGTGCGCATTACTGGCCCAACAGTGAACGTATTGAGTGCTATCCACTGTTGGGATTGGGAAGTAGAAACTGGCGAGCGTCAGCTGCCGACTCACCCTGAATGCCGAGTCGATAATGATGAATTTCAACACCCGATTCAAGTCGTACCGTCAGGTCCGGGTATGCCGGAGTATTTGATTTACCAAGTGTTGACCTTGGCAATCAACCAAGCGAATCGCTCTGTGAGGATCACGACACCTTACTTTGTTCCAAGCTCTGACCTACTTGAAACATTGAAGATGACCGCACAACGAGGCATTGATGTAGAGCTTATCATTCCTCATAAAAACGACTCCATGATGGTGCAGTGGGCATCACGCGCCTTCTACAGTGAGCTGATGGCAGCGGGTGTGAAAATCTATGAGTTCTATGGTGGCTTGCTGCACACTAAGTCAGTCGTCATTGATGAGCAATTCTGTTTAGTTGGCACGGTAAACATGGATATGCGCAGTTTATGGCTGAACTTTGAAGTGACGCTTGCGGTAGATGATGAAGAGTTCACCAAACAAATGTCATCACTACAAGACGCTTACGTCCAACAGTCACATACGGTCGACAAAGATGAGTGGGCAAAGCGCAGTATCTTTTCCCGCTTTTTAGAGCGCGTTTTCTATCTATTTAACCCATTACTGTAATAAATAAGATAAAGCCGCTAAATCTCAATAAAACCGACAGATTCATGCTGTCGGTTTTCTTTTTTACGCCCCATACCACTGTTTTTCGAGTGATGCTCGGACAAGTCGTTTCATTTCTATTTTTCCCTTGCAAACCACCCTTGCTCCATGTTTTAAATATTGAAAATCGTAATTTAGACAGGGAATTTTTATGTCAGAAGGCAAAAAGACCAAACTCGTCACCGCTGGTCGTGACAAGAAGTGGACTAACGGTGTGGTTAACCCACCAGTTCAGCGAGCTTCCACCATCGTGTTTGATACCGTTGCAGAAAAAAACCAAGCGATGATCAATCGCACTAACAAAACTCTGTTCTACGGGCGTCGCGGCACAAACACACACTTTGCCTTTCAAGATGCCATGGTTGAAGTAGAAGGCGGTGCGGGCTGTGCCCTTTACCCATGTGGTACCGCTGCGATCTCTAATGCGATCCTGTCTTTTATTGAGACGGGCGTTCACATCCTAATGGTCGATACCTGTTACGAACCGACCCGTGATTTCTGTGACACCATCATGAAAAAGATGGGCGTCGAAACGACTTACTTTGATCCTATGATTGGTGAAGGTATTCGTGATCTTATTCAACCGAATACCAAAATCCTTTTCTTAGAGTCTCCTGGCTCAATCACAATGGAAGTGATGGACGTACCGACGATGGCAAGCATCGCCCATGAGGGTGAAATCATCGTGATGCTGGATAATACTTGGGGCGCAGGCGTGAACTTCTCCCCATTTGACCACGGCGTCGATATCTCTATTCAGGCAGCAACCAAGTACATTGTTGGTCACTCTGATGTGATGTTGGGAACAGCGGTTGCTTCTGAGAAATACTGGGACCAATTACGTGAGCAAAGCTACCTGATGGGTCAATGCGTTTCTCCTGACGATGCATACCTTGGCCTGCGCGGTATTCGTACTCTTGATGTGCGTATACGTCAGCATGCAGAAAACAGCCTAAAAGTAGCGCAATGGCTGGAAAATCGTCCCGAGGTCGATCACGTTCGCCACCCAGCTTTGGAGAACTGCCCTGGACATGAATTCTTTAAACGTGACTTCACAGGTGGTAACGGCCTATTCTCGTTCGTCTTGAAAAGCTCGTACCCGAAAGCCACCACAGCAATGTTGGATGGCATGAAACACTTCAGCATGGGTTACTCATGGGGTGGTTTTGAGAGTTTGATTTTAGCTAACGAGCCAAAGAGCTTTAATAGCTTGCGCACAGTAGCGAATCCAAATTTCGAGGGCACACTGGTACGTCTTCACATCGGACTCGAGGATGTCGAAGACTTAATTGCTGACCTAGAAGCCGGCTTCGCACGATACAACGCGCTCGTGCTAGAAAAAGAAGCGTCTTTATAAGTATTCAGAATATCTATCAAATAGCCTCGCACTTCGCTGTCTCTTGATCACAAG
>NZ_JAHGAH010000013.1:0-2398 GCF_030248475.1 Vibrio sp. D173a | reverse complement strand
CAATGGGCGAGAAATCAGTCGTGACAACTGGGTTGAATTTCAAGGGGACAGCTTGAGGAGTTTGGTGATTGATCGAAGTTTTGTTTTGCCGCTTCGATCGCTGTGATTTCGATATCAAGATGGTATGGGCTCCTATTTTGGTTTGTACCTGTAACTTTATTAGCTGACACAGTCAGTTGAGGTGGGGAGTCCATACCATTGACTGAGTCGGGAATCTCTCAAATTAACTACCACTCAGGCTAAAGCGAAAACTCTCCACATCATGCAGTGGTACACCTAGCAATTCACTGACCTCTTTTAGTCGTTGTACTTGCTCTGCATTATTTTTAGCGAGTTGACCATCCGAACTCAAATGGTTGTTCTCAAAGCCTACCCGAACATCCAATCCCAGTAACATTGCATGGGTTAAACAGTCTTGCTCTCTCGTGCCAAACGCGCACACGGCACATCTAACGTTCTCTTCGATAAAGCGCTCCAAATACAGTGCCCGTAAACCCCATGGTGAAGATTGTTGAGCCTCATGATATCGACCAAGTACCACTAACGCGTGTTGGTTGTGCTTGGGTAAAACACCTCGATCTCGCAGGGAGAAATAGCGCTCGATGTCTGCCTGATCATACAAAATGATTTGGCTGAGAATACCCTGAGCAGCGACCCAATCAAAAAAGGCAAAACCTTGCTCCTCACTCTGCTCATCAGGAATCAGTTCACACAAAGCAAAGGAAGCGGCTTCTGGTTTTACCACTTTGATCAGCGCCATTTGCTGTTGTGGTGAATACATACCAACAGCTTCAGTCGTGAGCTGAACAATCATCGAATTCCCAACTGCAGCTTTCACCGCGTGGTAGATTTCTAAGTTGTCATCAACCTCTAGAGAATGCCTGCCTTGCACATCTCTCGCGTGCAAATGGATCATGGTAGCCCCTGCCGTTTGACATGCTTTCGCCTCGGCAACCATTTCTTCAGTATTCATCGGCAATTGAGCATGGTCTTGCTTGGTTTTTCTCGCCCCATTAGGCGCAACAATAATCGCGATTCGAGCTCTTTTAGGTTGGGAGTTCACTACCATTTCTGCGACACCTCTCTGAGTGTACGAGTGAGCTTATCCACCAGCTCGTCAATGTGGCTTCGTTCGATGATAAAAGGCGGTGCAAGAAGGATATGATGCCCATTTATACCATCAATCGTGCCGCCCATTGGGTAGCACATCAGCCCATTTGCCATCGCTTGTTGTTTGATCTTTTTGTCTGCCAAAGTTGAATTAGGCAGCGGGATTTTACTTACTTTGTCTGCGACAAGCTCAATGCCAAGAAACAGCCCTTTACCACGAATATCTCCAATATACGGGAAATCTGAAAGCGCCGATTCGAGCTCTCTTTTTAACATCGCCCCTTGTTGACTGACGGCTTGCAAGAGCTTTTGGGCACCGATGGTCTGAATGGTTGCAACGCCAGCCGCGCACGCAACAGGGTGCGCCATAAAGGTATGCCCGTGCTGAAAGAAGCCGCTACCAGACGCGATCTCTTGATAGACTCTATCGTTAGCAACAACAGCACCGATAGGTTGATAACCCGCCCCTAAACCTTTCGCCATGCAGACTAAATCCGGGACGGCCTGCTCTTGTTCAAAAGCAAAAAAGCTACCGCTGCGTCCAACACCACACATCACCTCATCCATGAACAGCAGCACATCATAGCGATCGCAAATTTCTCGTATTCGTTTGAAGTAACCTTGAGTGGCAGGTACTGCACCAGCTGTTGCGCCAACAATCGGCTCTGCAACAAACGCCATGACGTTATCCGAGCCCTGTTCTAAAATTTTAGCTTCAAGCTCATTGGCTGCTCTCAATGAGTAATCGAGTTCGGATTCGCCTTGCCTTTGATGACGATAGGCATAACACGGCGCAATATGATGGCTTGGGTGCAAGATGGGTTTGAAAGGTTCGCGCCGCCATTCATTACCACCAACAGCCAACGCACCAAGCGTATTACCGTGGTAGCTTTGTTGGCGGGCAATAAACTACTTTTTCTCTGGCTTACCGCATTCCACAAAGTACTGCCTTGCCATCTTTAGTGCCGATTCAACCGCTTCAGAGCCTCCACTGACTAAGTAGACGTGATTGAATTGTGATGGCATTTGCTTGCAAATCAACTCAGCCAACTGCTCACTAGCTTCGCTAGTAAAAAAGCCCGTGTGAGCAAAAGGCACTTTTTCGATCTGGTCGAGTATGGCTTGTTTAACAGCTTGGTGGCTGTGCCCAAGGTTTGATACGGCAGCGCCACCGCAAGCATCGAGATATTGATTACCTTGGCTATCGAACAGATAAACCCCTTCCCCTCTGGCGATAGTAGGCAACTTGGTGTGACAATGGCGGTGAAACACGGCTTTGTTGCGTAAT
>NZ_JAHGAH010001299.1:0-916 GCF_030248475.1 Vibrio sp. D173a | reverse complement strand
TCGAGAGTGAAGAGCGACTCGCTATTGTCGGTGCGCATTATCGCGTTGAGTTCGACTGCATAACGGGTTATTTGGAAAGTTGGTTGAAAGACGGTGTTGAACAGCTTGCCAGTGGCATTCGTGATAACTTCTATCGTGCACCACTGGATAACGATATTGGTGTGAGTTAAGCAAATCGCGTTGATCCCAACTCATGGATAGCGCGATGGCAAGCCGCGGGATTAGATTCTCTGACGCCAGAGTGCATTGATTTCTCCTTCTTCACGCATGAAAACAAAGTGCTTGTGATGTCGAAAATTGCTCATGTTGTTGAAGGACAAGTACGCCTGTTGTCGACTTGGCAATATCAATTGTTCTCTGATGGCGAAGTGATTATCGATGTGCATGTTCAGGCCGCCAAAGGTCTGCCATCACTGCCACGTGTTGGTTTATCCTTTGCGCTAAAAGAGACGTTGAATGAGGTGACATGGTTTGGTCGTGGGCCACATGAAAACTACCCAGACAGAAAAAGCTCGGCTCATATTGGTCGCTATCAGCAGAACATAGAGCAGATGCATACTCCTTATATTTTCCCGTCTGATTGTGGGTTGCGTTGCGATGTGCGTGAGGCCGTTATTGGCGGATTTAAATTACAGGGCGATTTTCATTTTTCGGTCAGCCGCTTTGGACAGCAGCAACTTGTGCAGGCCAAACACACTTGTGATCTCACCGAGCAAGACCAGTTGTTTGTTTACATCGATGGCTTTCATATGGGGGTTGGTGGAGATGATTCATGGACGCCAAGTGTGCATGATGAGTTCAAATTAACACAAGAGCACTACCGTTATCAGGTTCGATTATTTGGTGCATAGAGGCTTGGTGATCTGCTTGAGGAATAAAAGGATCATAGTAGGCCAAATATTATAGTACCCTAAAT
>NZ_JAHGAH010001298.1:0-779 GCF_030248475.1 Vibrio sp. D173a | reverse complement strand
GATTGCTGATAATGCGAACCTGCATATTGGCGAAACTCAGCCAATGTTTGGCGTAGCATCATCAATCGCTCTCGAAGTTCAGGGTTACTGATCGGTTGATAGCTGCCCATAATGCTTTCTCCCCCATCAAGCAGCGCTCCTACATGCCAATCCGCAATCTCTAAGTAGTACCAAACCTCTTGGATCGATTGAGTTGTATCGCCAGACACAATTTCATCAAACCATAAATAAGCAAGCGAACCATTGATCTTTATTTCAGCCGCGGCCTCTGCAAGGGGAGACTTTTTGATCAAGAGATCGGTCGATTGCATGACCAGGACTGTAGTCGACACGACCACTAGCAACGCTAATAAAGAGGTGAAGAGGAACTTTCGCTTATTTAGCATTTTGGGGAACAACATAATTAGATCAAAAGGATGAGGAATGAATCAACCTTAATTCATCAATTTAATGAACAACCAGACATTTCAGTTACTTATGAAGTTTTAATGAATATTAATGAGTGCACATTGTATAACCAATCCCAACACCGTATATTTCGGTGGCTTAATTCAATCTGACAATGCTGGGCGATAGAAGCGTAACGTACACTATGATGGAAAGGTTCTTACACAAAGCAATCACCACTGTTATCTGTTTGTTTCTATGGTCAACAATGAGCATGGCAAAAGATCTGATCAAGTTCGAAGGCTCCAGCACGGTTTATCCCATCACTCGTCAGTTTTCTCAGCAGTTTATGAGCCTGCACAAAGACGTCGCGCAAGTTGTGGTTGGTGTTA
>NZ_JAHGAH010001297.1:0-1001 GCF_030248475.1 Vibrio sp. D173a | reverse complement strand
TGCGTTTCACTAGCTGTCCATGAAGCGCGTCAGTGTGAGCAAATTCATACAACTCTAAGTAAGGAACTCGGCGCATGTCCTCTTTTGCAATTTTTCTGTTTGGGTTTAACCATTTATTATCAAGGTAGCTGCGCTGCTCCTGACTGATATTCGCTATAGCTAAGTTAATGATCTCAACGACATCTTGGTCACCTTTCTGCATCAGAATATGATAATTAGATGGGAAGTGCTCCACCAGCTCAGAGATCCCCTCATGAAGCTTCATATCGACTAAGAAATACTGTTGAATCGCGGACTTCAAAATCGCCGAGCTATCCAAGAAACCGTCAACTTCTCCTGCCTTTAAAGCATTAACACTGTCGTTGATATTGGAAAATTCAACCAGATCAATTTGTGGGAATCGAGCTCTAAATTCCGGGATAATCGACCAGCCCGATAGAATCGCCAAACGCTTACCATTGAACTCATTCAAAGATTCAACTTTCCCAAAACCTTTGTTGGCTATGATAGCGAAAGGCAGTTGGTAAATTGGATCACTAAACGCCCCTGTCGCATAACCTTGATTATTGTTCTGCAGTGAATGAAGCACATCGAGTGATCCATCCGTGTACTGCTGCAATAACTCATTCCAAGTAAAGCCGTTAATGAACTCGAATTTTAAACCCGTAGAGCGAGACAGCTCTTTAAGTAGGTCAATTGCGTAGCCTCTTGGCTCGCCCGAAATAGCGTAATCCATTGGGCCCCAAGCGGTTTGGTTAGAGACTTTTAGTGAGCGTGTGTTCTCAACAAGCTGACGCTGCTCCGCTGTCAATTCTAACTTTGCTGCGGGTGGCATTTCGTCTGAAAAATCGGGCGCTAAGTTGGTCGCGGTAACTTCCCCATTGCGACGGAACACAAACGCTTCCACTCCGGTGCTGGCTCCTGAACTGGCCAATATGCCTTTCATTTTATCTGACAGAGACGACAGTAAGACATCAACACCTAAAACAAGTTGGTGGTCC
>NZ_JAHGAH010001296.1:0-639 GCF_030248475.1 Vibrio sp. D173a | reverse complement strand
GGTGCGTCGACCTCACAGTGCTGTTCCGAACCCAAGAAAGCATCCGCATAGCGCTGGTAGATGTCTTTCTCTAGGAACAGTAAATAGAGCTTGGGATCAATATGACCTGTTGTCGCCATCCGCGTCATAATGGTTAAAGACTCTTCAAGGGTTTTTCCCTGTTTGTAGGGGCGGTCGCTGGATGTGAGAGCCTCAAACACATCGGCAATGGCGACTACCTTGGCTTGTATGGACAGTTCATCGTCATCTAGGCCAAATGGGTAGCCCTTGCCATCAATACGCTCATGGTGGTAACTGGCGATTCGTGGGATCTCTTTCAAGTGTTCAGGGTAGGGCAGTTTATTGAGCATCACCGAGGTTTGGATGATGTGATCATTGATCATAAAGCGCTCTTCTTTGGTCAAGGTACCGCTGCGTACTTTCAGGTTATAAAGTTCACCACGGTATAAGTCCTGTGGGCTCAACCCTTGCTCCCAAGGAATGCGATGTTGCGGTTTATCAGCAAGTAGTGGCTCCATGACGGGCAGTTCGGGCTCCTCTTCAAAGCGTATTTTCTCTGTCCATGCGATTCCGACTTGGTCGCTAAGAGTGCGTTTCCACTGTTGTTTAGCGATTTCATCGAGTCGAGTTTGATTTTCA
>NZ_JAHGAH010001295.1:0-597 GCF_030248475.1 Vibrio sp. D173a | reverse complement strand
GTGACAACATGGCTTTCCGTGCTGAAGACGGTGTGCAACGCGAACGTTTCTTCGCGGTTGTCGATGAGGTGGACTCAATCCTAATCGATGAAGCTCGTACTCCTCTTATTATCTCTGGCCCTGCTGAAGATAGCTCAGATCTTTACACTCGTATCAATACGCTGATCCCTCATCTTGAACTTCAAGACAAAGAAGATTCAGAAGAGTATCGTGGTGAAGGTCACTACACCATGGACGAGAAATCGAAACAGGTTCACCTGACTGAAAACGGTCAAGAGTTTGTTGAAGAGCTAATGGTGAAAAACGGGCTGATGGAAGAGGGCGATACGCTTTACTCTCCAACCAACATCAGCCTACTGCACCACGTTCATGCAGCACTGCGTGCACACGTACTATTCGAGAAAAACGTCGACTACATCGTTACTGAAGAAGGCGAAGTGGTTATCGTTGATGAGCACACTGGTCGTACAATGCCAGGTCGTCGCTGGTCTGAAGGCTTGCACCAAGCTGTGGAAGCGAAAGAAGGCGTTAAGATTCAGAACGAAAACCAAACGCTGGCTTCTATCACATTCCAAAACTTCTTCCGACTATACGAAA
>NZ_JAHGAH010001294.1:0-992 GCF_030248475.1 Vibrio sp. D173a | reverse complement strand
AATTATCACCTTGTACGCCGCGTTGACGGGTATCTTTGTTGGCTTGGGCTGGAGCGACCCAGCGTTCTTTCTTTCCTTATCGATATTGAGCGTTTTGCAGGTTCGAAAACAAGCTTAACCAGACGGATGAGTTAAGAAAGCACAAACGAAGACACTCGGTATAAGCCGAGTGTTTTCGTATCTAAGGGAGTCTTACACAAGAGTCATGTAAGCTTTATGAGCGACCAAGCATGCGGCTCAATGTGCCATCTTTATCGACAAACTGATGCTTCAATGCACCCAGTACATGCAAAGCCAGCGCTAGAATAATCAAGTTCACAGAGTTGACATGAATAAATGATGCCGCAGACTGCAACCATTCTGTTTTCTCACCAGACGCAATCAACTCCATACCAAACAGATCCAGACCTCGACCACCAGCAACACTCATCACAGCGCCAGAAATCGGCATCGCTAATGTCACCAATAATAAGAAGTGATGGACGCCTTTCGCGGCAACTTCTTGAGCTCGCGTTAATACCGCAACACTCTTAATCGCGCCCTCTTTAATGCGCCATACCAAGCGTAAAAGTGCCGCCAATAGAACAATCAAACCCAAAGATTTGTGCAGCCCCATCAATTCGCCTTTTTCCGGGCCACGCGGCATGCCTTCGAATTGAAGTCCAATCACAAACACGACAAGGAACAAAATGCCTGTCAGCCAATGAAAAACAACAGTCTGTTTCGATAACGATTTATTCATAATGACCACTTAATGTCTCTATACCTGACGCTATTTTGACCTATTACCATTACATTTTATATGGCAATTACGTAAAGTTAGGTAAAGACAAAAAGAGGCGAGCACGAGGTTATTTACTGTGCTCTACATAAATCAACTCATCGGTATTGAAGCCGCGCTCTTTAGACATGGCTTTGAACTTCTCCATCACCTCTGGGGCGACTTCTGGCGTTCTAGCGAGTAGCCACAAATAATCGGTATTCGGGCCAGA
>NZ_JAHGAH010001293.1:0-931 GCF_030248475.1 Vibrio sp. D173a | reverse complement strand
GTAGATATTGCCTACAATGCCTCGACGAGCATCTCTTTCAATATCTACAAAGGACGTGTCAGCAGCGTTCTACCAGGTATGCAGGCAGCATTTGTCGATATCGGTCTAGAAAAAGCAGCGTTTTTGCACGCTTCAGACATCGTTCCCCATACTGAGTGTGTGGCAGAGAATGAGAAAAAGCAGTTTCAAGTGCGTGATATTTCAGAGCTTGTTCGTCAAGGACAAGACATTGTCGTGCAAGTGGTTAAAGATCCACTCGGCACAAAAGGCGCCCGCCTAACCACGGATATCACGTTGCCTTCTCGTTACCTTGTGTTTATGCCAGGTGCTAGCCACGTCGGCGTTTCTCAACGTATCGATAGCGAGTCAGAACGTAATCGTCTTAAAAAGGTGGTTTCTCGCTACTGCGATGAGCATGGCGGTTTTATTATTCGTACAGCCGCTGAAGGTGCCGATGCCCATGAACTTGAGCAAGATGCGGCGTTCCTAAAGCGTCTCTGGCTCAAAGTGCTTGAGCGCCGTGGTAAACACAAAGCGCGCACACGTCTGTACGGTGAGTTGTGCCTTAGCCAGCGTATCCTGCGTGACTTTGTTGGAACAGAGTTGAGCAAGATTCAGGTCGATTCACGCCAAGAGTTTGAAAACCTTAAAGAGTTCACGTCCGAATATGTGCCAGAGCTGACCAACAAGCTTGAGCTGTACGAAGGCGATAAGCCTATCTTCGATATGTATGTCACCGAAAACGAGATTCAGCGTTCGCTTGATCGTAAGGTTGAACTTAAATCCGGTGGCTACCTGATTATCGATCAGACCGAAGCAATGACCACGGTGGATATCAACACAGGTGCGTTTGTTGGGCGTCGCAACCTTGAAGAGACCATCTTTAACACCAACGTTGAAGCGACACAGGCGATTGCTCGTCAGCTGCGTC
>NZ_JAHGAH010001292.1:0-566 GCF_030248475.1 Vibrio sp. D173a | reverse complement strand
AGACGCTATGGGTGGCGTTGGTGTTGTATCAGCTAACTTCTTAACAGCCCCATTTTATAACCCTGCACTGGTTGCCATTTATCGTCGTAACGATGACTTGGGCATGATCACGCCAAGTTTTGGTGGCAGCTATAATGACCCAGACGATATGAAATCAAATATTGATGCTGTATTAGATGCGTCAGGCCCAGATGTTACAACAGCATTAAGCAAGCTTGATGGTAACCAAGCCAGTTTCGATTTGGGTGGTGTTGTAGCATTCGCTCTCCCCAATCAATTCGTCGCCGCCAATGCGTTTGCAAAAGTATACACTGAGAGTTTTGCAACACCGGATGTCCATACAGCGGGTACAGACCAACAAAATCTAGAGCTGTCGACTGTCTCTGCGGTTTCGGTTGGTGTAGCTGAAGCGGGCATCTCTCTTGCTAAATACCAAACCTTTATGGGTCAACACTTATCGTTTGGTGTTACGCCAAAATTACAAAGAATTTATACGTACAACTATATCGCTGATATAAACAACTATGATCTTTCTGATGTGCGTGAAAATGGTGAAGGTAATACCG
>NZ_JAHGAH010001291.1:0-753 GCF_030248475.1 Vibrio sp. D173a | reverse complement strand
TTTCGCCATCATCTTGCATTGTGTAAAGCGGAGCGACTGCAGCAAACTTACGTAAGCCGCTCATGCGGATGTCTTCACCCGTTGGAAGGTGGAAGTCGATAGCACTGATTGCTGTGCGATTTTGGATGATCGTTTTGATCTTCTCTTTTTCGCCTTGAGCCGCATCGATAACCGCAAGATCCATATCACTGATGTTCAAGTTATCAAGCGAGAACTCATCCGTCGCCAGAAGCTGCTCACCATCTTTAACCACGATTTGATGGCCGTTATCTGTTTTGTACAGAGTAAATGGGAAGCTGTCACCGCTTTGGAACGTACGGTCCATTAGGACGGTTTGAGTACGCTCAAGCGAAAGTTGGTTTTTTGCACTGTAGTTAGTGAACGCAAGACCGACGGTATAAGCCAAAGGGAAGAGAATGAATAGAATCATTCCGGCAATACCAGGGTAGATATAACGGTGTGCGTAAGTTTTCTTGCTACCGAAAACGTAAAGAGCTAAAGCCGTTAGGATCACTGTAAGCAACGCGAATGCGAGCTCACCGCGAGAATACATTAGGATTGTAGCGTAGCCATTGATTAAGCCTACGCTACCAAGCAATCCCCACTTAATGAAGACGCTTTTACTTCCTGGAAGGCTTGTTGGTGCTGGAATAGCATCTGTACCTTGAACTGACTGCATAGAGGAACCTGCTAGCGATATATAAAATAGAAAAGTAAGGAGGGGTTGCCCCCTCCTTAAAAGGGTGTTTCGTC
>NZ_JAHGAH010001290.1:0-807 GCF_030248475.1 Vibrio sp. D173a | reverse complement strand
CAGCCAAGAAGACGCATTCGAGATGTTCGGTGTTCGTGTATTTGCTTCACTTTCACTGCGTCGTAAACAGTACTTCCAAGGTGTTGCGGATGCATTGAACTGGCCAGTAGAGAAAGTCGTGGTTCTTGATCAAAGGGGTCCAATGGCTATCTACCTTGGCAAGTTACACTCATTTTCTGGCTGTTCTTCGTTGGCAACATGGGGCGATAGCACAACCAATGACAACATGGTAGTTGGTCGTAACATGGACTGGAGCGAGTTATTCCTAGACTTTCCAATCTACACAACGGTTTACAACCCGACAGATGGCTCTAACAGCGTAGTGAACGTGAGCTGGCCAGGTTGGACGTGGATGGTAACAGGTTTTAACGACAAAGGTGTGTACACCGACCTTCATGACGGTACATCAATGGGTGGCAACATTGTTTCAGTTGAGAAGCCTTCGTTCCTTAACTCAGTGTTCGACTACATGACTGAGTCTGATTCAGCACAAGCATTGAGTGCACGTTTCCAAGCAGCTCGAACAGACGTGGCTTCTATCTGGATGGTTGCAGATAAAGATGGTGAAGCGTGTGCTTATGAAAATACGATTCAAGAGAACCGTAAACGTGTATCAGACAAAGATGCGAGCTCATTCGCAACAGTAAATACCTTCTTGAATCCTGATTGGGGTCTAGGTAAGCGTGAAACATTGAGCTTCTCTCTTAAACGATTCGATAACCTAAATGCTCGTCATGACGCCCATAAAGGTGAGATTGATACTCAGGTGATGCGCTATATCTTTGATTTACCGTTTTACGACGAAGA
>NZ_JAHGAH010000129.1:0-2018 GCF_030248475.1 Vibrio sp. D173a | reverse complement strand
TGTAACGAACCACTTTCAGAGGTGGACGATAACACTCCAGTGCATTTAATGTTTGAAGTACCAGCTTGATATTGATCTAAGTCCAAACAATAACCAATCCGTTTCCCCCCCCCACTTTCATTTACAGATGGCAGAACTGCCATTTAGGGCTCTATACCGCCCTTGCTTCGCTACCCGCAGGCACAAGGCACAAGCCCATAATGAAACTAAAAGACTTTCATCATGAACTCGTGCTTCTTTTCGGGTCGAACAACAAACCAAGAGCCAGGGAGGCTCATCTCATCAACAACGTCGGCCAGCACCATAAAAGAAAAGCCGCTTCGTTGTCATTCTTCACTTGGAAAAACAGGCAGACTCCCAAAGGCGCGGCACTTGGGGGATTTGTCGTCTATATAGTGCCTTCCCCTTCTTTTTTTTCTATATGTTGGGTTTTTCCCCTTTTATTTCGGTGGCAAAAGGGGATCTACAGTGCGTTTTTAATTTGGCTTTTCTCGCTATAGAATGGAATTCCCAAGTAAAAGGATCGAGAAAAGATCTTTAGACAAGCCCCATAAGCTGTGCAACGATACAAACACGTTATGCCAAATGGAGATAAAGGCGTGAACACCCCCGTTGAGTTGTCCCCGTTCCCTGGTACTGTTCCAGAACTCACCATCAGTCCAACCGTTGATTGGAACTATCAGTTAGCATTCCGCAAAGAAGTGATGCTCAAGTGTCCTGAGTTGGATTTGCCAAAATACTTGCTGGCACCCGAAATCCGAGCACTGTCAGAATTGCCGATCAATGATCATCATCGAATGTTACTGCGCTTGCTGTTTAACTGCGGTGGCCGCATCAATGAAGTGTTAGCGCTGACACCCTCCGATATTTTGCATGTTCAAGATCGTAGCTTGGTGCAGCTACGCACCCTCAAGCAACAGCAAAGCGGCTCAGGTCGCGCCAAGAAGGGCAATATTCGTCTGGTCCCACTGTTTGATACGCAATTTGCGAACGAATTAAACCGTTACATTGTCACGCATTGCACTAACCAACGTTTGCCAATCTTCCACTCCAAGCGAAGCAAAAAGCGCACGGCCATCAATTCGGAAACGGCGAGACTGTGGTTAAAAGAGATAGAGCAAGTAGCCGTCGAGAATGGGCTATTTTTGGGGACCGCGTTAACGCCTCACGTTCTGCGCCATAGCTTCGGAATGCATCTGTTATTGAATCACATGCACATTAAACGCGTCCAAGCTTTGCTTGGTCATGCTCGATTAAGTTCAACGGAGGTGTACACCAAAATATTATCGATAGATGTGGGCGAGCGTATGGAGATCCAATTTTAGAGAGGAAGAAGGTGCGGGGAAGGATGCATGAGTGTTCGCAGTGCGAACATTATGATTATTTCTTTAGGCTAAACCGACTTGAACTAGTCATTGAATCTAGCATTACCTTGCACTATCGGATCACCAAAACCAATATTCACATCAGTTTGAGGTGTTCTTTTTCAGTGCTTGTAATGCTTTAGTGTAACGTTCACTTAGCATCAGCTCTCCTTTACTTAACATGAACTTGGGATAAAAATAGAAGGGAACCAAAAGCTAGTTCTGCGATCAGAACTTTCTGACCAAGAGAGACTCATCACAAGGAACCAGCTATGCATAAACGAGTGGACTTATTTTGTCATGTCGATGACTTTTGCCAGTTTTTTCTACCCCAGTGGCAAAAGCTTCAGCTTGAAAACAGCGAACGAAAACGCAACCCTAAAGGTCGAATGTCTGAAAGTGAAATCATGACAATAATTATCGCCTTCCATATGCGGCGTTTTTCAAGGTAGTTGTCATCATTCGCTTAGTTATTAAGCGGCTTTTCTTTCTGGATTTAGATGAACCTCACCAACGGGTTCACAGTTCCTAATTTTGCCTGACCAACGCTCTGGGTGTCGCTCTCTTGCTACCGACAACACATCAGAACGACGTCTTAAAATCTCGCTATCTTTACCACCGTGACGCTCTGATGGCGTAACGTAATTTAACTTA
>NZ_JAHGAH010001289.1:0-883 GCF_030248475.1 Vibrio sp. D173a | reverse complement strand
ATTACCAGATCTGAGCGTCCAGCATCAGAATAAAGAGCCCCTGGCTAACCTGCGTAAGTTTACCGAGTCATTTACAGGTAAGGTGGTGTTTTCAGTCGAATCTCAGGGTCGACGTGAAGCACTGAGCGAGCTACTTCAAGGGATCAAGATTCGTCCAGTTGAAGTCGAGACACTGATTCAATCACTCTCAGAAAGCGACAAGTTCAACCTCGTCTTAGGTGCTGCTGAGCATGGTTTTATCGACACCCAACGCGATTTGGCTTTCATTTGTGAAAGTGATCTTTTGGGTGATCGCGTTATTCAACGCCGCAAAAAAGATAAGAAAAGCGTTAACAGCGATTCGACCACGGTATTGGTCGTTATATCGGTCTGCAAACCCTTGAAGCGGGCGGCATGAAAACCGAGTACGTGACGCTTGAATATCAAAATGACGCCAAGTTATACGTACTAGTTGCCTCACTTAACCTAATCGGACGCTACTCAGGTGGCGCTGAAGAGAGTGCTCCTCTGCATAAACTTGGCGGCGAAGCGTGGCAGAAAGCCCGTAAACGCGCTGCTGAGAAAGTGCGAGACGTGGCCGCTGAACTGCTTGATGTCTACGCCAAACGTGAGCTCAAACCGGGCTATAAGTTTATCCTAGACCGCGGCCAATACGCGACCTTCAAATCAGGCTTCCCATTTGAAGAGACTGACGACCAATCTATGGCGATCAACGCTGTAATGTCGGATATGTGCCAACCAAAGGCCATGGACCGTCTAGTGTGTGGTGACGTAGGCTTTGGTAAAACCGAAGTGGCGATGCGCGCAGCGTTCGTCTGTACCGATAACGAAAAGCAAGTCGCCGTATTGGTGCCAACCACCCTACTTGCGCAGCAGCACTTCG
>NZ_JAHGAH010001288.1:0-1108 GCF_030248475.1 Vibrio sp. D173a | reverse complement strand
TGTTTTTTCCTTGTTCCAGAATATTTGAAATTATCGTACAGTGGTAAAAAATGCCCTTATAGGATGAAATTGCATTTGAAAATGGAGCTCATAGCTTCTAACTATAGCTAGCTGCACACTCGTCAAGTATTTGCGGGAACTTGGCTTGTATAAAATTGACAACAAAAGGCAAAGGAATGCGTATGCCGTCTACATATGCTCAAATAAATTGCTTGGGCGGCATTGATATCGTTGAGGCCAAGTACAACGATGAAGTCTTCCCCAAACACATCCATGAAGGGTACGCCATAGGAACTGTACTCAACGGAGCTCAGCGCTTTTTTTATAAGGGAGGTAATCACACCTCTACACTAGGGGAACTCGTCGTTGTCAATGCGGATACAGTTCATACAGGGGAGTCTGCCAGTGAAGGTGGTTGGAAGTATAAAGCTATTTACCCAACCCCAGAGCAAATTAACAAAGCTCTCGTTGAGTATGGTAGCGAACAATCCTTTTCTCCCTCTTTTGACAAGCCGTCCTTAACGACTCCTGATTTGGTCATACACTTAAATCAAGTATTTCAATCTCACGAGCTCAACTACCCCACGCTAATGACAGAATCCTTATTAGTTACTTTTTTCATGGAGCTGCTAACACAGACGGGAAATACTGCGCCTACTCAACCCAAATCATCTGCCACAAGCAATATAGCCCAAGTCAAAGACTTCATATTTGAATACAGCCATTTAGATATAAAACTTGATGAGCTTGCTAATTTGTCGGGGCTAGGCAAGTTCAATTTATTAAGGCAGTTTAAACATGAGGTCGGCATTACCCCACATCAGTACCAGATTCAAATCAGATTGCGAAAGGCGGTACATTTGCTTAAACAAAATACACTGCCGATAGACGTTGCGATGGCATGTGGCTTTTATGACCAGAGCCATTTTAATAACCACTTCAAAAAGACATTTGGCACCACACCAAAACGCTACTTCAACTCCCAACTTTAATCGTGATATATGAGTCAATTAAGATGTATTGAAGTGGGTAAAAGAGCCCTTTCATGTATATTGCAGTGAGTGTGTCCATAGTCATTGATTTTGAACCTTACACCCATTACTGGTTC
>NZ_JAHGAH010001287.1:0-852 GCF_030248475.1 Vibrio sp. D173a | reverse complement strand
GACCCTATCGAGTTTGATGCAATCGATAACCGCCCTGTCGACCTACTATTTGCACTTTTGGTTCCTAGTGAGCAATGTAAAGAGCATCTAAAAACCCTTTCTTGTATGGCAGAGCGACTCAACGACAAACAAACACTGAAACAACTGCGTAATGCGCAAAGCGATCAAGAGCTTTACGACATTATGATCCAAGTGCCGACTTGCGAGCAATAACATGCGCCTTATCGTAGTCAGTGGTCAATCAGGAGCTGGGAAAAGTGTCGCGCTGCGAGTGCTTGAAGATCTCGGCTATTACTGCGTTGATAACTTACCTGTTGATCTACTCGGCAACTTTGTCGAATCCGTCAAGCAGAGCAACCAAAACGTTGCCGTAAGCATCGATATTCGCAACCTGCCTAAAGAGCCTCACCTTGTCCCCGAGACCTTAGTTCAGTTGGAAGATGCTGCCGATATCGATGTTAGCGTCCTATTTTTGGATGCCAGCAAACAAACACTGCTCAAACGCTATAGCGAGACTCGTCGTATTCACCCTCTTTCACTGGGTAATGACAAGCTTTCACTCGAGCAAGCCATTGACCTAGAGAAGCAACTGCTATCACCGCTGTCTGACCAAGCCGACATCTTGATCGACAGCAGTAACTGTAACCTTTACGAACTCAGTGAGCAGGTTCGCCTCAAGATTGAAGGGAAAGAGAAACAAGAGCTGATCATTGTTTTCCAATCGTTTGGCTTTAAATATGGCCTGCCTAGCGATGCGGATTACGTGTTTGATGTGCGCTTCTTGCCTAACCCGCACTGGGACCCCGATCTTCGACCATTAACAGGCCTCGATGCGCCGATCCACTCCTACCT
>NZ_JAHGAH010001286.1:0-832 GCF_030248475.1 Vibrio sp. D173a | reverse complement strand
CTTAGCATGGGGCAAGACTCAGAGACTGCTTTCCTAGCTGGTGTTTTCTCTACCCTGTTGATTCGCCTCGGCGCGATTCGCTGGCACTTATCTTTACCCACGTTTGCACTAAACAAATAGTTATCAGACACGTCCAGTCACAGTGATCGTTTAGAAAGGCTCTTAGGAGCCTTTTTTAATATCTAAATATCCTATCTCCCTCGCACGATCTCACTCCGTCTCTCATCAATAGGGGTTAAGTAAGGTTTTTTGTTTACTTAGTCGTTTTTTGAACTATATTAGTAAACAAATAGCTTTATAAAGTTATTTGTTTACTAATTAGAGAACACTGGAGGTTCCCATGCAGGCTTATGTTGAACACGCGAATGTCACCGTCAGCAATATTGATGACGCGATCCAATTTATCCAAACCGCGATCCCTGAATTTAAAGTGCGCCATCGTGGAGAAACACAATATCGATGGTGTCATATCGGCACAGATAACAGTTACATCGCTCTACAAGAGATGGTGGCACGAGAAAAAACCGATCGTGCGCCCTATCTCGATGTGGGGATCAACCATATAGGCTTGGTCGTTAATGACGTTGACCAAGTTAAGCAGCGTTTATTTAGTGACGGCTATCAGCAGAATGATATTGGTGAAGAAAACCCTTATCGAAAGCGCATCTACTTTTATGATCGCAGCGGTGTTGAATGGGAGTTCATCCAGTACCTAACTCAAGATTCCACCAAGAAAAACAGCTATGAGGATTAAACCATGCAGCAGATAGGTATTGTTTTCTTCTCTAAATGCGGGGCAACGAAAGAAGTAGCGCAAGCCCTCGCCAAGGGT
>NZ_JAHGAH010001285.1:0-687 GCF_030248475.1 Vibrio sp. D173a | reverse complement strand
ATGCCAAGATGTCTGAGAGCTTAGATCAAACGGAGCATGTTAAGCGTCAAACTAAAGGTGTGGTTAAAGCAATTGAAGGCATTCACCTTCAAGTTGGAGAGATGTTTGATTTGAACAGTCAAATAGCAACTGCATCTGAGGAGCAATCGGTGGTCTCTGCTGAGATCGACCGTAATATTACAGAAATCGCGCAGCTGTCCGTTGATACTCATGAAGTGGTCTCAGGTTCAGTGCGTTGCAGTGAGCAGGTCTCTAATGTGAGCCTAAAACTCGATAAGATTGTGGCTCAGTTTAAGTACTAGCCTTCTGGTTACTCATTTTTGCAATAGAAAACCAAAACGCCTTTATCTCGCCGCTCAGTTACTTTGAGACAAAGAGATAAAGGTGTTTCTTCTTGGAGCTTTGGCTCTGAGTTTTGTTCATAACAGTATCCCCACTGAATAAAGATACCCACCTAGTTCACTCGCCATTTCCTCTTAAATTCTCTTTCGGCTCGACGTTCAATTTAACTTAACGATGGTTTAAATATTACTAGATATACCAAACAATAACATTTCATTATCTTGTCCCACGTGAACAGGACGAAGCACGCAACTTTTGTGCTGCTAAGTCGACAATGTCACTTCTTTGAACGCTCAAATCAAAGAAAAGCATATAACAATCATAGAATTGGACAAGAATATGAAA
>NZ_JAHGAH010001284.1:0-1269 GCF_030248475.1 Vibrio sp. D173a | reverse complement strand
TAGTATCTCTGTTTCATCTGGTAACTTAGAGTGGCTTTGGTAAGCGAGTAATCGGACAAAGCCTTTTGTGCAATGAGGTTAAACGAAGCGCTCTCAACAAAACAGATGGCCGAAGTTTTCAAAAATTGAGTAGATTGCTTTATTTATATTAAATTTCAATAAAAACAATAGCTTAAATCTATTGTCTCTGAATTTGTACAATGTAAGCCTGTGTAAGGGATATCATTGTTAACCATATGAAATTATTGAATAAAATATCAGTGGTAGCTTGGGGTTAGAAAGTACTCTTCGACCTCGTCGGGGCAAATAGGCTTACCAAATAGAAAGCCCTGGAAGTATTGGTAGCCGCAATTGATTAGAAACTGTTTTTGGCTTTCAGTTTCAACACCTTCTGCCACCACTTTAAGCTCAAGCTTTTCACAGATAGCATGTGTTGCCTTGACGATCGCCTTACTTCCCTGATGTGAGCCATGAACAAAGCTTTTATCCAGCTTTACCGTGCTGATGGGCAGGTCATGCAGCATCGAGAGTGACGAGTAGCCGGTTCCAAAATCATCAAGGTGTAGCTCAACTCCGAGTGCTGCAATGTCATAGAGCACTTGTTTAACTTCACCGTGTTTGAAGATCATCGCCGACTCAGTGATCTCCAGAGCGACTTTGTTTGCTGGCAGTTGGTAGAAGTTCAACATCGCCGATAGTTGTTCAGCAAAAGCGGAATGGATCTGCTTGCCAGAGATATTGATATTCAGTGAGAGCTCTGGGCTAAATTTTTTATGCCATTGTGCTAGCTGCTTGAGGGCCGCGTTCAATACCCAGCGGCCTAACGGAACAATTTGCCCTGTCTCTTCAGCAAGTCCGATAAACTCACGCGGTTCAATTTGGCCTAGGTCTTTATCTTTCCAGCGCAGAAGAGCCTCAAAGCCAGTGATCTTGTTAGATTCACTATGAATAATGGGCTGATAGTGCAGGTGTAGGTTATCGTTCTCTATCGCACCTGCTAGTCGGTGGCGAATATCAACTTTGCTATGCAGCGCATTAGCAAGATCAGGCGTAAAGGTTTGGTAGCGATTCCTGCCGTTGGCTTTTGCCATGTGCATCGCCATACCAGCTTGTTTGAGCAGTGATTCTTGATCCATCGCGTTGTCTGGGAAATGGGCGGTCCCAATGCTGCATCCCACTGATAAGGAGCCAATGCCAGCGATATGGAAGCTTTTGTTCAGTGCGTTGATAATTCGCGAACAAAGCAGAGGGATGTTTTGGTTACGACAG
>NZ_JAHGAH010001283.1:0-754 GCF_030248475.1 Vibrio sp. D173a | reverse complement strand
GATCCAAATCAAGCGGAGCTAGTCTCAATTGCAGCGACCAAGATTGTCGGCAACCGCATCATCACCAGTCAGCCGTTTGAGGTCAGACTAAGAGCACCTCAATCTTTAGATTCTAACTCGATAAAAATCCATCGCATTCGCCACCAAGACCTCAAACATGGGGTCGAAGAGAAGCAAGCCATCAGCGCACTGCTCGACTTCATCGGTAATCGACCTTTGGTGGGTTACCACATCCGCTATGACAAAAAGATTCTTGATAAAGCGTGTTTAAAGCATTTTGGCTTCCCTATGCCTAATCCATTAGTAGAAGTTAGTCAGCTCTATCAAGAAAAACTCGAGAAACACCTGCCAAACGCTTATTTCGATCTAAGCCTCGATACCATCTGTCGCCAGCTCGACCTGCCGCTGCCCACCAATAAACATGATGCATTACAAGACGCTATCTCAGCCGCACTGATATTTGTGCGCCTTCAACATGGTGATCTACCACGCTTCAACTCGTCTTATTCATAAATCAACCCGCGTAAATAATTGAAACGATCTAACTCTCAAAAAAACACTTAACTCGCTATTTTTTAAGTAGAAACACGCTTCTCATCCTAAAGTCTAATTGTGGAAATGGCTCTGCTAGCCGACAGTGATAACACAACGACAGTCCACTAACTTGACTTAGAAACTGAACATAAAGGAAGTTGCCAATTCATTAGGAATGTAGGCACAAGGAGAGATGCAATGAGTGAAGCCCACGTTTATC
>NZ_JAHGAH010001282.1:0-1069 GCF_030248475.1 Vibrio sp. D173a | reverse complement strand
GAGCCAGTAGTACTGGATCAGGTCAGTATGTTTGCCGATGGCGTTGCAGTTAAGCGCATTGGTGAAGAGACCTTCCGCCTATGCCAGCAGTACATCGATGGCCATATTGCCGTTTCTAGCGATGAGATCTGCTCTGCAGTAAAAGACATCTTTGAGGATACTCGTGCGATAGCCGAGCCTTCTGGTGCGCTTGCTCTGGCAGGTTTGAAGAAGTTTGCTGAGCAGAACCAACTGCAAGGCAAGCAACTGGCGACAGTACTGTCTGGTGCCAACACCAACTTCCATGGTCTGCGTTATGTGTCAGAGCGTTGTGAACTTGGTGAGAAGCGCGAGGGTTTGCTTGCGGTGACAATTCCAGAACGCCAAGGCGCTTTCCTCGAGTTCTGCAATATCATCGGCGGCCGTGCTGTGACAGAGGTTAACTACCGTCATAACGACGATAGTCTAGCGAATATCTTCGTCGGTGTACGCCTCAATGGTGGGCAGGAAGAGCTCGATAGCATCATCTCAGACCTTCGTGAGGGCGGCTATCCGGTAGTCGACCTCTCAGATGATGAGATGGCGAAACTGCATATCCGCTATATGATTGGTGGTAAGCCATCTAAGCCATTGAAAGAACGTCTATACAGCTTTGAGTTCCCAGAGTACCCAGGTGCTCTGATCAAGTTCCTCGATACGTTGGGCACGCACTGGAACATCAGCCTGTTCAACTACCGCAACCACGGTGCAGACTACGGTCGTGTTCTGTGTGGCTTTGAACTGAGCGACGACGATCTTGCACAATTCTCAACTCATCTACGTGAGCTTGGCTACCAATGCAAAGATGAAACCGATAACCCTTCGTACAAGTTCTTCTTGTCCTAACAGATTGTTATTTAATAAAAAGAGCGAGTATTAACTCGCTCTTTTTGATCTTACCTGTAAAGATCGTTCAACTAGATCGCCTTGCGATGATCCAACCAGTCTCGATGCAATTGATCACTGGATCCTAAATAATTCCCCATCCACTCGATCAACTTATGATTGTCGTCTTTGCGCCACACAAGACAGCACTGATTGAGAGGGCTCG
>NZ_JAHGAH010001281.1:0-733 GCF_030248475.1 Vibrio sp. D173a | reverse complement strand
GCACCAACATCGCGACGACTCCTGCAATCACATTAAGCTGCATAGCAAACACAACCACACCTATCGCCGCAACGAAACCTAAGGTCGCGAGCGTCCCACGTCCTAGAATCGCCCAATACGCTCCTGAGATTGTGCCATGAAACGAAAAGTGTACATTGCGAAAACTGGTCATCGCAGAATCAAAGCGTGCGTTGCTGCGTGATAATAGAGGTAATAACAACACAAATGCCACAATGAGACCTAAAGATAGTAGAGGTGAAACCTGTTCGGATATCGACCAAACCACCACACAAACCACCGCAATAATTCGCCCTTTTAGAATCTGTATTGGTGTTCCGTGATATTCAAAGTTATCGCCCGCAATTGAGGTATGACCGTAAAAGTAGCGTTTGTTTCTTACTTTGGCCCACGCTGAATAAATACCAAGCGTGATCACTGACAATAGAATGTTAACAATCCATATCCCAAAGTACTCTTTCCCTTCCCCACTAAAGTGAACCTTAGTTTCCAACTCTTTGGTTTCCATTTTTGACTCCATCTGACGTTTATCATTAAACCATGTACATCTTGGTGCACATTGGGAGAATGCACGCTATAGAAATACGCCATGCGAAGCAATAAGTGGGATTGATAAATCAAAGCAAGTTATCATAATTTTTACAAATAACTACAAGGGTTTGGATAAGTATTAGTAAGGTATTTGTCACCAATAATTGCCCCCCTATCAACAGAC
>NZ_JAHGAH010001280.1:0-636 GCF_030248475.1 Vibrio sp. D173a | reverse complement strand
TACCGTGACACATTGGTATTTTTGACATAACTGATTGACTGCACGATAACGATTATCCTCAACATCAGTGACACTGCAATCGAGTAACATCGCGGCTTCACCTGGATGCGGGGTAATGACCGTATTGTCTATTAACCCGCCCTCACATCGTTTTTTCGCCAGCCAATATAAGCCATCATCACGGTTTGATAAACATCCTGTCCCCAATCAAGCCGACCTAAGCCAACACCCAAACAGATCGTAGAGCACCACTTAAGGCGAGACAATAGTTCAGATGTTTGTGAAACCATGGCTTCAGGTAATAAAGAACGGACAGGCAAACAGCTCGAATCGTGGACCGTTAATGCGGTGAGCCCAGTTCCGGTGCGTAACGATGCCGCGGCAGCTAGCTAGGCTGCACCACTCATTCCATCGCCACCTCCAACAATAAGAAGACGCCCATGCGTTCCCTTATGCGAATCTTGCGATCTATCCTTCAAAGCAGATAGGCAGCCTGCATTCGTTAACAACGAATCGGGTTCATAGCTATCGACAAACTCACTATCGACAGACAGCCCTGCGAATAATAGCTCACCGACATAACGCCTTGCTTGTGCTGTTACTAGTCCTTGCTTCATTGCGATAAAGGTGACAGTA
>NZ_JAHGAH010000128.1:0-73032 GCF_030248475.1 Vibrio sp. D173a | reverse complement strand
CCACTTATTCCAGACCTCAGCAGAAATGCTGGGGTCTTTTTGTATTTACGATATTATTTTTGGTCTGCGACCAACGAGTCCCGCTCGTGTGCGAGTCCAATTGCGTGCAAGCCCAGCCACTCCGTCACTTATTTAGAAACCCAGTCTCCGGACTGGGTTTTTTCGTTTTTGAGCATAATAATTTTCCTTTCAGGGAATGAGTCCCGGTTGCCCGCAACCCCGAACTAGGCGTCCCCGCCGACTAGCCACTTATTACAGACCTCAGCAGAAATGCTGAGGTCTTTTCGTATTTGTGATTGCTCTATGGCCAATGAGTCCCGCTCGTGTACGAGTCCAAGCCGCTCCGCCTCTTATTTAGAACCCCCGCTTTTCGTCTTTTCTAGAGAATAATGAGTTCCCTTTTAGGGAGTAGATCTCCAAAGAGTTTTCTCTTAGTCAATCGTTTCTTCAGGCGTTCCCGATTCAATTTCTCTTACTCAGGAGAATACTAAGAGACGATGTTTTGTTGTTAATTTTCTGATAAAGCTTAGCTGGTATGTAATCGGTGCAAACTTATCTGTTCATTTAGAACGTCTTATCTTTATCTAGTAAAGATTTTTATGTTTGAATAGATGAACTCTATAGCTCTCGCCTAGTCGTCTTCACTTATTTCTGCTGAGTTGGCTTTAGCCTGAAGACTCCTATCTTCCGTAATTCATTCTCAGCTCAGTCTCCGAGTTGTTTTTATTATATGGAGAGGAGGTACTTCTTCTTTTCAATTTGGTAAGTTACTAGCGACTCTGCTCTTAGTGTTACATTGGTCTATGTGCATGAGTATGGATTAAGAAGCGCTGCGTGTAGTTACTAAAGGTAGGTTGTTTTTTGCAGACACTCTAGACTTTAGGCACAAAAAAGGCAGCCAAATGGCTGCCTAGTTTTGATAATTATAAAAGTACTTATTCTTGAGAAGCTTTTGCTTCTTGTGGTTTAACTGATCCTTCTGCTTCCATTTCTTTCTCTGCTTGTTTTGCCTTCTCAATCATTGGTGTAATAGTTGAGCCTTGAATAAGGATTGAGAACACTACCACAGAGTAAGTCATGACCATGATGATCTCTTTTACATCAATCAGTTTCTCTGGAATAACCAAGATACCGGAAGGGATTGATAGTGCCATTGCTAATGCAAGACCACCACGCAGACCACCCCAAGTAAGGATCTTCACTGACCATGGGTTGTACTTTCTGTAGCGCTTAAAGCCAATATAAGAGATGAATACACTGAGATAGCGAGCAGTTAGCACCAGTGGTACTGAAATAGCCATCATAATCCAGTCTTCTTTGTGGAATTCGAACAGTAGCATCGACATACCGATCAGTAGGAACAAGACGCCATTTAGGAATTCATCAACTAGCTCCCAGAAGTGGTCTAGATGATCTTCACTCTCTTTGGAGAAGCCAATAAAGCGCGTCCAGTTACCAATCATGATGCCCGACACCACCATTGCTAGCGGTCCCGATACGTGAAGATATTCTGCAAATGCGTAACCAGCCGTAGGAACACCAATAGTAAGCAGTAGTTCCATTGAGTGGTCATCAGTTGCGCTGATTAGGTAGTGGAAAATCAAACCCAATACGAAGCCGTAAACAATGCCTCCGATAGCTTCTTGAATAAACAGATGTGTAACGCTGCCTACTGTTGGTGCTTCGGTACCGAACGCGATGGTGAAGAGTGTCACGAAGATCACGAGGCCAAATCCGTCGTTAAACAGAGATTCACCTTCTATCTGTGTCGAGATACGTCTTGGGGCATTAAGCTTTTTGACAATGGCGAGAACTGCAATCGGGTCGGTAGGAGAGATAAGCGCACCGAAGAGTAAGCAGTAAACAAGATCGAATTGAATACCGATAACTTGGCAGAAGCCGTAAAGCACAAAACCAATGAAGAAGGTTGAGAAGAGGGTTGCGCCTAAAGCGAGTACAGTGATTTCCCACTTTTGGTCTTTGAGGTTAGGAAGCTTGATCCCCAAGCCACCGGCAAAAAGTAGGAATCCAAGGATGCCTTTGAGAAGAAAGTCTTCAAAATTAATGCTGGTCACAGTTTCGGTTGCTATCTCGGTGAGATGAAACCAATCATTTTGGCCTGCGATTAGAATGAGGAGTGAAAGAATCATCGAACCGGCAGTGATTGCGATGGTGGTTTGCATCTTTCCTATCTTACTGTTTACAAAGGCAATAACCATTGCGGCTGCAGATAGAAAACATAAAGTATGATAGACCGACATAGAGCTCTCTATTTGTAACATTTTATGAATGGAATTCTCGGACGATGTTGACTAAATAGCAAACATTTTTTCGAGATTATTTTGTCACTCGACGGAGGCAAAATAATCAGTAATTCGCATTTTAGACGTCTAGACTCCTTTAATTTGTGTGATAGGATGGAGAGATAACTAAAGGAATGAGGCTGTACTGTGGGAAGTAATGTAAGACAACAGATTGAAGCTCAATTAAAGCAACGTATCTTGCTGATCGATGGTGGTATGGGCACCATGATTCAGGGATACAAACTTGAAGAGCAAGACTATCGAGGAGAGCGCTTTGCGGATTGGCATTGTGATCTAAAAGGCAACAACGATTTATTGGTGCTCACTCAGCCTCAATTGATTAAGGAAATTCACAGCGCTTACTTAGAAGCTGGCGCTGATATTCTTGAGACCAACACCTTTAACGCGACGACGATCGCGATGGCTGACTATGAGATGGAAAGCCTGAGTGAGGAAATCAACTATGCCGCTGCAAAGCTTGCGCGTGAAGCCGCTGATGAGTGGACTGCAAAAACGCCAGAGCGTCCACGTTATGTCGCGGGTGTGCTTGGTCCAACAAACCGTACTTGTTCTATCTCCCCTGATGTAAACGATCCGGGCTATCGTAACGTCAGCTTCGATGAACTTGTTGAAGCTTATTCAGAATCCACTCGAGCGCTGATAAAAGGTGGTTCTGATCTTATTCTGATCGAGACCATCTTCGATACGCTTAACGCTAAAGCTTGTGCCTTCGCGGTTGATAGTGTTTTCGAAGAACTAGGTATCGAGTTACCAGTGATGATCTCCGGTACCATTACCGATGCTTCTGGACGTACGCTTTCTGGTCAAACAACGGAAGCCTTCTATAACTCTCTTCGTCATGTTAATCCGATTTCATTTGGTTTGAATTGTGCGCTAGGTCCTGACGAACTACGCCCATACGTAGAAGAGCTTTCTCGTATTTCTGAATCTTTTGTTTCTACTCACCCAAATGCGGGTCTACCGAATGCGTTTGGTGAGTATGACCTTTCACCTGAAGATATGGCGGAACACGTTAAAGAGTGGGCGGAGAGTGGTTTCCTCAACCTAATTGGTGGTTGTTGTGGTACCACGCCAGAGCATATTCGCCATATGGCAATGGCAGTTGAAGGCGTGAAACCTCGTGATCTGCCTGAGCTTACGGTTGCGTGTCGTTTATCCGGTCTTGAGCCTCTTACGATTGAAAAAGAGACGTTGTTTATCAACGTGGGTGAGCGCACTAACGTAACTGGTTCTGCTCGATTTAAGCGTCTGATCAAAGAAGAGCTCTACGATGAAGCGCTAGAGGTCGCCCGTCAGCAAGTTGAGAACGGCGCTCAGATCATCGACATCAACATGGATGAAGGCATGTTGGATGCAGAAGCCTGTATGGTTCGCTTCCTCAACCTATGTGCCTCTGAGCCAGAGATCTCCAAAGTGCCTATCATGGTCGACTCTTCTAAATGGGAGGTTATTGAGGCGGGCCTGAAGTGTATTCAAGGCAAGGGCATCGTAAACTCCATCTCTTTGAAAGAAGGTAAAGAGAAGTTTGTTGAGCAAGCAAAACTGATTCGTCGCTATGGTGCTGCAGTTATCGTTATGGCGTTCGACGAAGTTGGTCAGGCAGAAACACGTGAACGTAAGCTCGAAATCTGTACCAACGCTTACCGTATCTTGGTTGATGAAGTCGGCTTCCCACCAGAAGACATCATCTTTGACCCGAACATCTTTGCAGTTGCGACGGGTATCGAAGAGCACAACAACTACGCTGTGGATTTCATCGAAGCGGTTGCAGACATTAAGCGCGACTTGCCTCACGCGATGATCTCCGGTGGTGTCTCGAACGTTTCCTTCTCATTCCGCGGCAATAACTACGTTCGTGAAGCTATTCACGCGGTGTTTCTATACCACTGTTTTAAAAATGGTATGGACATGGGCATCGTGAACGCGGGTCAGTTAGAAATTTACGATAACGTTCCTGATAAGCTGTGTGAGGCGGTAGAAGACGTGGTTCTTAACCGCCGTGATGATTCGACCGAGCGACTACTTGATATCGCGGCAGAATACGCCGGAAAGGGTGTCGGCAAAGAAGAAGATGCTTCTGCACTAGAGTGGCGTACTTGGACGGTAGAAAAACGTCTAGAGCATGCGCTGGTTAAAGGCATTACGGAGTTCATTGTCGAAGATACCGAAGAAGCTCGCCTCAATGCCTCTAAGCCACTTGAAGTAATTGAAGGTCCATTGATGGACGGCATGAACGTGGTGGGTGACTTATTTGGTGAAGGTAAGATGTTCCTTCCTCAGGTAGTGAAATCTGCGCGTGTTATGAAGCAGGCCGTAGCGCACTTAGAGCCTTTCATTAATAAAGAGAAGCAAGCGGGGTCTTCCAACGGTAAGATCTTACTGGCTACGGTAAAAGGTGACGTGCACGATATCGGTAAGAACATTGTTGGCGTGGTTCTGCAATGTAACAACTACGAGATCATCGATCTTGGCGTCATGGTCCCATGTGAGAAGATCCTCAAGGTAGCCAAAGAAGAAAACGTCGACATTATTGGTCTTTCTGGTTTGATCACTCCGTCCCTCGATGAAATGGTGCATGTAGCGAAAGAAATGGAGCGTCTTGATTTCGATCTTCCACTTCTGATTGGTGGTGCAACAACATCCAAAGCGCATACGGCAGTTAAGATTGAGCAGAACTACAAACATCCTGTGGTTTACGTCAATAACGCTTCTCGTGCGGTCGGTGTATGTACTTCATTACTTTCAGACGAACTTCGTCCTGGCTTTGTTGAAAAACTGGATGCGGACTATGAACGCGTGCGTGATCAGCATAACCGTAAGAAGCCGCGCACTAAGCCTGTTACTTTAGAAGAAGCACGAGCGAACAAAGTCGCGATTGATTGGGATAAGTACACACCCCCTGCTCCTGCGAAGCCGGGTATCCATATTTTTGATGACTTTGAAGTGTCTACTTTGCGTAAGTACATCGACTGGACGCCTTTCTTTATGACTTGGTCGTTAGTTGGCAAGTATCCAACAATCTTTGATCATGAAGAAGTGGGTGAAGAGGCTCAACGCCTGTACAAAGATGCTAACGAGTTATTGGATCGTGTTGAACGTGAGGGCTTACTCAAAGCGCGCGGTATGTGTGGTCTGTTCCCTGCAGCAAGCGTGGGTGATGATATCGAAGTCTACACCGACGAATCGCGTACAGAAGTGGCGAAAGTGCTTCATAACTTGCGCCAACAAACAGAGAAACCAAAAGGCTTCAACTACTGTCTGTCTGATTATATTGCCCCGAAAGAGTCTGGTAAGCTCGATTGGGTTGGTGCTTTTGCTGTAACCGGCGGTATCGGTGAACGCGAACTTGCTGACGAATACAAAGCGCAAGGTGATGATTACAATGCCATCATGATTCAAGCGGTAGCGGACCGTCTGGCGGAGGCATTTGCTGAGTATCTACATGAGCGTGTGCGCAAAGAGATTTGGGGTTACGCTGCGGATGAAGATCTGTCGAATGAAGAACTGATTCGTGAGAAATACCAGGGTATTCGACCTGCTCCAGGCTATCCTGCGTGCCCAGAGCATACTGAAAAAGGACCGCTTTGGGAGCTTATGAATGTTGAAGAAAACATTGGCATGTCACTGACATCGAGTTATGCGATGTACCCAGGTGCATCTGTATCGGGTTGGTACTTCTCGCATCCTGACTCTCGTTACTTTGCGATCGCTCAGATCCAAGAGGATCAGTTACAAAGCTATGCTGATCGTAAAGGCTGGGATAGGATCGAAGCGGAGAAATGGTTAGGTCCGAACATTAACGGTTAACCAAACCATATAGAAACTAAAAGGGCTGCTATGTGCAGCCCTTGTTTATTAGTACATGAAAGCAGCCTTATTGCTCGAACAATTCAGTATGCAGTTTTTGGATCGCTTGGCGAGATACGGACTCGTGAACAAGGAAGCACAGGTTATGTGGACTTGCTCCGTAACAGATCATACGTAGGTTGAAGTCTTCTAGCGTGCCAAATACTTGCTTCGCGTAGCCTTTGCTTTCACTCATGTTGTTACCAATCAGAGCGACGAGACATAGGTCGTGTTCTACTTCTACTTTACATAGCTCTTCAAGCTCTTCACGCGCGGCTTGTGGTAACTGAGGAGCACCGCCAGACGTGTCTGTTTGGTCAAGAGTGAGTGACACACTGATTTCAGATGTGGTGATCAGATCCACAGAGATTTTGTGCTTCGCTAGGATCTCAAATACTTTCGCTAAGAAGCCGTATGCGTGGAACATGTTAGCACTGCGTAATGTCACCATGGTTTGGTTGCAGCGCAGAGCAAGTGCTCGGAATAAAGGTGAGCTCTCTACTTGGTGGCGAATCCATGTACCGCCTTTTTCTGGCTCTTTAGATGACCCAACAAATACCGGAATATCGTGACGAAGTGCAGGAACTAGCGTTGAAGGGTGCAGGATTTTTGCGCCGAAGTTTGCCATCTCTGATGCTTCGCTAAAGCTGATCTCTGGGATTGGCGCTGCTTTTGAGGCGATGCGTGGGTCTGTAGTGTAGATGCCCGGAACGTCAGTCCAAATCTCTAGACCTGCAGCTTTCACGCCTTCTGCAATGAGTGCTGCACTGTAGTCACTGCCGCCACGGCCAAGCGTGGTGGTATTACCTTCTTCATCTGAGCCAATAAAACCTTGGGTGATAACCACATATTCTTGGCAAAGGGGTACCAATTTTTCTTGTGCTAGCTGTGAAATGGTCTCGACATTAGGTTCAGCTCGACCAAAGTTTCCATCGGTTTTTAGCACGTCGCGAATATCAAAACGAACTGCATTCACACCACGCTCACGCATTAGTTGTGCAAGGATATGAGTCGACATTAATTCACCACAAGCGACTAAATGATCGGTCAGTTTCGTGCTTGCTTGAATTGAAGCAGCCTCTGCCAAACTGGTGACGGTATCAAGAATCGAATAAACCTCTGCCGCAGCTTCGGTTGCGTCCTCAAGTTGCGACAGAATCGATTCGTGGATGCCTGCTAGTTTCTGAAGTACTTCCGCACGATGTTCTTGGTCTTGAACACCATTTGCTAATTCAACTAAGAGGTTAGTGACACCTGAGCAAGCGCTGCTAACCACAAGGCGAGTATTTGGGTTGTTTTCTATGATAGTGGAGCAACGACTCATTGCCTCAAAGTTGGCAACACTGGTTCCACCGAATTTTGCTACGTTAAATGCGCTCACTGCGTTCTCCCACGACTTCCTGAAAAAATAACAACAATTAATTGGTTGCCCAATACATCCAATGTTTGGTGAGGAAAGGAACAGAGCAAATAGAGAGGTAGTTAGAATGTAATTTGAAAATTTACCCTCAGAAGCTCTTCATCATACGGCGCTGATGACAGTTGATGGGACTCAACCCAAGTCAACCGACAAGTCAAATCCTGCAACTTTGACTTACCTCGGCACTACTCCCCCTGAGTGATTGGTATTGGAATTGCGGCTCCACAAATCACCTACCTGGGTAGTGCTCCTCTTCTGCATAAAGCTTAAACATTGAACGGTTTTGCTGTTACATTGTCAACCAATATCTCAACCATTATGAAAGTTTTTATTAACGAATTTGTGACAGTGGTTTGACCTCTATACTTAGGGCTAATTGCCGATAGAGGAAAAATCTATTAGGGTGAAAACTTCGATACCTGAGCCAACCTTTTGAATAGAACTTTTATAACGCTCAGGATGAATGACTGCAATCAAGGAGCTGACATGTCGATCCAAAGCTTTATTCCCCCACATCGTATTTTAATGGGACCTGGTCCATCTGATATTTCACCTCAGGTTTTACAAGCGCTTAGCCGTCCAACGGTTGGTCACCTAGACCCACTTTTCATTGCTATGATGGATGAACTAAAACAACTGCTTAAATACGCTTTCCAAACGGAAAATGAATTTACTATCGCAGTTTCTGCGCCGGGCAGTGCGGGCATGGAAACGTGCTTCGTTAACCTGATTGAAAAGGGCGACAAAGTTATCGTCTGCCGTAATGGTGTCTTCGGTGAGCGTATGCGTGAAAACGTGGTTCGTGCTGGTGGTGAAGCGGTTGTCGTCGATGATGAGTGGGGAACCCCTGTATCGGTCGATAAAGTTGAAGAAGCATTAAAGCAGCACCCTGATGCGAAGATTCTTGCTTTTGTTCATGCTGAAACATCGACGGGCGCGGTAAGTGATGCTCAAGCTCTGGGTCTACTCGCGAAGCAATACGGTTTGTTATCGATTGTCGATGCTGTGACCTCGCTTGGTGGTGTGCCCCTTAAAGTTGACGAGTGGCAGTTAGATGCGGTGTATTCCGGTAGCCAAAAATGTCTCTCGTGTGTTCCAGGTTTATCGCCAGTCACGCTTTCTTCAGCTGCTATTGAGAAGATTCAATCTAGGACGACACCGGTTCAAAGCTGGTTCTTGGATCAAAGCTTAGTATTAGGTTACTGGAGCGGAGAAGGCAAGCGCAGCTATCACCACACGGCGCCAGTGAACAGCTTGTATGCTCTGCATGAAGCTCTACTTATCCTTAAAAATGAAGGTTTAGAAAATGCATGGGCGCGTCACCAGTTAATGCACGAGAAGCTTAAAGCAGGTCTGCAAAAACTAGGCTTTGAATTTGTGGTAGAAGAGGAGTATCGACTACCGCAATTGAATGCGATTTATGTCCCTGAAGGAATTGATGAAGCAGAAGTGCGTAATCACTTACTTGAAACCTACAACCTAGAGATTGGTGCAGGTCTTGGTGCGCTGGCTGGTAAAGCATGGCGAATTGGATTGATGGGCTATGGTGCTCGACCTGAAAATGTTGCTTTGTGTTTGCGAGCTCTAGAAGAGTCTTTGACTGAATAAACTGCCTCGATAATGAGATAAAGAAAAGCGAAGGTTATTCCTTCGCTTTTTTGTATTTATTGCTTAGCACCTGACGTCGGTGGTAGTGAAGCAGATATGGCTTGAGCAGGTGGCTGATAGTTGACGCCACTGAAATCAATTTTAGGGAACAAGAACTGTGCCTCTGCACGAATTTGTTCTGCCTTGCTTGAGTCATCCAACCCTTGATATGCCAGTATCAAGTTGTTGTAAAACGCTGGGCGTGGCTTGTCTTTAATGATTTCCAAAGACCAATCAATGTAAGGCTGAATCAAGGTTGGATCTTGTTTATATAAGCCGATGTTTAAGAAAGTACTGTATACATCCCAATCGAAACGATCTTTCCAAACCACAGGATTTGTCACCTGATTCAAGATGTCCGGGTTGGTTGGGCGCGTAGTTTCAAACTTGGTTAAGACATAGTTGGTGTGTAATGCGCTAACCATGTAAAAAGTAAACACTGCTGGAATGACTAGACTACATACTCGCAGTAAGCTTTTGGTCACTTTGCTAAACGGTGCTTGGCGGTAACGAGAAACACGTTGGTCGACCCAATAAAGCAGAATCACAAAGATCAGCCAATGCACCAATGAATGATAGAAGGGGTATTCTAATTGTGAGTGAAGCACGATTGGAATAAACAGAGCCAGCAGTGCTAAACGAGTACCGCGTTTAGCTTGGTAGATGCGATACAACACCAGTGCCATTGCCAAAAAGATCCCCAGAATTGGTAATAGTCCGCCTTCTACTGCCCAATACAACAACTCATTGTGTGGGTGGTCCATCGATGGCAAGCCCGCAGGGTAGCTTTCATTAAGTGCATGCTGGCGTGCTGTGTATAGCATGTATTCTGACTCAAACTTGCCGTAACCATAACCAGTGAATGGTTTCTCAATCACCATATCCAAGGTTTGTGGGAAGGTGTAAGCACGTGGTGACTCCATGTTCACTTTTTCGCTGGCTAGGCCACTTCCATCTGGAAAGGCAATATTTATTACCACAACCGACAGAGCTAGACCTGCTGCCATAGCTATTACCCAACGAACAAAGCGCGCACGTGTTGCAAAACGATACATGTATGGAATCACTAGCAAAATGGCAATGATGGATGCTAGCCAACCAGTGCGAGAGGCAAGTGCAACAATCAAAGGCAGTGTCAGTACAGGTACGGCGTACAACAGGTAAACATCGCTGAGCTTACTAGAGTATTTGTAAGGTTGTCGGGCAAGTAGATAGCTAGCAATCACTAAACCAGTCGCAAGGAAGCTTGCCATGACATTGGGTTGCTGGAAGATGCCATAAGGGCGGTTAGCTACCGTGTCGTATCCAAATACGTTTCCTGGTTTAAGATAAAGATATTGCGTTAAGCCGAAAATCGCTTCGATAACAACAGCAAGGACAATAAACCACAACAAGCGTTGGCGATGCTTATTACTGAAATGGAATTGTTGCAGTACGACGAAGAACAACATACCGCACCACAGGCCAATCAGCTTATTTGCTGCGAGCATACTATCCGCGTTGGGATAGAAAATGGGCAGCGTCATGATGATACAACTGATCAACAGACCGATTGTTAATTTGGAATAACGTAACACACGGTTGGTCGCAAGTTGGTAGCAGCCAATACCGAGTACAAAGCTGAACGCAATCCATGTGGTCGCATTGAAAGACAGAGCTAGTCCAGAGCCACCCGGATTTGGCATGAAGAAATGCATCGCGAGCAGAAATAGTGCTGCTAACGCGATGAGAAACTTGCGGTTAAGAGGAACTTGCACTTTACCTGGGGAAAGCTTGGTTCCACTGACGTGTATAGTTGCCATAGTTATTGTGTTGTTTTGAATGAAAAAAGACCAGCGATGGCTGGTCTTTGTACTTTACCTGTTTTTTCTACTTCAACATAGGCTTAAGGAAGCGAGCTGTGTGTGAACCTTCGATCTGAGACACATCTTCAGGCGTTCCTTGTGCGATGATCTCACCGCCGCCTTGCCCACCTTCAGGACCTAAGTCGATAATCCAGTCTGCCGTCTTAATCACATCGAGGTTGTGCTCAATGACGACAACGGTATTTCCGTGGTCGCGCAGACGGTGCAGTACAGTGAGTAGCTGTTGGATATCGTGGAAGTGCAGACCTGTTGTCGGTTCATCCAAAATGTATAAGGTTTTGCCTGTATCACGCTTAGACAGCTCTCTAGCAAGCTTCACACGCTGAGCTTCACCGCCTGACAGCGTAGTTGCTGCTTGACCTAAGCGAATGTAAGACAGGCCTACATCCATCAGAGTTTGCAGCTTACGAGCAATCGCAGGTACTGGATCGAAGAAAGTACGTGCATCTTCTACCGTCATTTCCAATACTTCATCAATGGTCTTGCCTTTGTAACGTACTTCAAGTGTTTCGCGGTTGTAGCGTTTACCTTTACACACATCACAAGGAACGTAAACGTCAGGTAAGAAGTGCATTTCCACCTTGATTACACCATCACCCTGACACGCTTCACAGCGACCTCCGCGTACGTTAAAGCTAAAGCGCCCCGGTTTGTAACCGCGAGAGCGCGACTCTTGCGTGCCAGCAAACAGTTCACGAATCGGAGTAAAGATTCCCGTGTAAGTGGCTGGGTTTGAGCGTGGCGTACGACCGATAGGGCTTTGGTCAATGTCGATAACTTTATCGAAGTGCTCTAAACCTTTGATCGCTTTATATGGTGAAGGTTGCGCCGTTGTTGCGCCGTTCAACTGGGTATGAGCAATCTTAAAGAAGGTATCGTTGATCAGAGTCGACTTACCTGAGCCGGATACACCGGTAATACAACTGAACAAGCCAACAGGAACGGAAAGGTCGACATTCTTTAAGTTGTTACCTGTCGCGCCAACTAATTCAACGGTTTTCTTTGGATCGCGTGGTGTACGCTCTTTTGGTACCGCAATCTCTTTCGCGCCACTGAGGTACTGACCAGTCAATGAGTTCGGATTGGCAATGATCTCGTCCATCGTACCTTCGGCGACCACGTTACCACCGTGTACACCGGCACCTGGACCGATATCGATCACGTGATCAGCACAACGAATCGCATCTTCATCGTGCTCAACCACTAATACCGTGTTACCTAAATCTCTTAGGTGAGTCAGAGTTTTCAATAGACGTTCGTTATCACGCTGGTGGAGACCAATTGATGGCTCATCCAGTACGTACATAACACCTACTAGACCCGCACCAATTTGGCTCGCTAAACGAATACGTTGAGCTTCACCGCCTGATAAGGTTTCCGCGCTGCGTGATAAGTTGAGGTAGTTCAAACCAACGTTAACTAAGAATTGCAGGCGGTCGTTGATTTCCTTCATCACTTTTTCAGCTATTTGGGCGCGTTGGCCTTCGAGCTTCAAAGAGTGGAAGAATTCTAAAGCGTCGGCGATGCTGAGTTCAACAATCTCCGGTAGTGTCGTATCGGCGATAAAGACGTTACGAGCTTCAAGGCGCAGACGAGTACCGCCACAGCTTGAACAAGACTTGGTAGAGATGTATTTCGCGAGCTCTTCACGTACCGAGTTAGATTCAGTGTCGCGGTAACGGCGTTCAAGTGTATTCAGGATCCCTTCAAAAGGATGGCGCTTAACGCGAATGTCACCACGATCGTTAATGTACTTGAACTCTACTTCAGTACGCCCCGATCCTTTAAGAATAATGTCTTGGGTTTTCTTTGGTAGAGCGTTAAATGGTGCGTGAAGATCGAAGCCGTAATGATCTGCCAGCGCAGTCAGCATCTGGAAATAATAGTAGTTCTTTTGATCCCAACCTCGAATTGCACCTTGTGCCAAACTCAGAGTTTCATCTTGAATAACTCGGCTTGGATCAAAATATTGCTGCACGCCCAAACCATCACAAGTGCCACACGCACCTGCTGGGTTGTTGAATGAGAACAAACGAGGCTCAAGTTCTTGCATGCTGTAGCCACAAATAGGGCAAGCAAAGTTAGCTGAGAAGATCACCTCTTCGCCATCGCCGTCCATTGGAGCAACAACAGCGATACCTCCAGATAGCTCTAGTATGGTTTCGAATGATTCAGCCAAACGTTGCTGCAAATCCGGGCGGACTTTAAAGCGGTCCACAACCACTTCAATAGTGTGTTTCTTGTGCAGTTCTAACGGCGGTGGATCAGAAAGATCGCAAGTTTCACCATCGATGCGTGCGCGGATGAAACCTTGAGCAGCAAGGTTCTCTAAAGTCTTAACGTGCTCACCTTTACGCTCTTTCACGATAGGAGCAAGTAGCATCATTTTGCTGCCTTCTGGCAACTCTAAGACTTTATCGACCATCTGGCTGATGGTTTGAGCGGCTAGAGGCGTATGGTGCGTCGGACAACGAGGCTCACCAACGCGAGCATAAAGTAGACGCAGGTAATCGTATACCTCGGTAATGGTACCGACGGTAGAACGTGGGTTGTGTGATGTTGATTTCTGCTCAATCGAGATCGCAGGAGACAAACCTTCGATGTGGTCAACATCTGGCTTTTCCATAAGAGACAAAAATTGGCGCGCGTAAGCTGATAGTGACTCTACGTAACGTCTTTGTCCTTCAGCGTACAAAGTATCGAATGCGAGAGAGGATTTACCAGAACCACTCAAACCAGTAATGACAATCAGTTTATCGCGGGGGATAGTGAGGTTGATGTCTTTGAGGTTATGGGTGCGGGCACCACGAACTTCTATTTTATCCATCGTTTTTGCTCTATGTATAACCAAGTGACGCAAGTATTACATAGTGTGAGAAATGTGCAAAGAAATTACTGGACAAAAAAACAGTAAAAAAAGCCCAGCATTAAGCTGGACTTTCTCATCAATCAGTTTGAATTGGTTACGCTTCTTTCTTCGTAGCGTGTTTGCCTAGCTCAGACTTCTTTTCATCTTTTAGGTATAGGTTTTCGAAGCAGTAGTTTGTTGCTTCGATGTAGCCTTCTACGCTACCACAGTCGAAACGTTGGCCTTTGAATTTGTATGCCAACACACAGCCTGCTTTTGCTTGCTTAAGTAGTGCGTCAGTGATTTGGATTTCGCCACCTTTACCTGGTTCCGTGTTTTCGATCAGCTCAAAAATATCTGGAGTCAGGATGTAGCGACCAATGATAGCTAGGTTGCTTGGTGCGGTACCTTTCTCTGGCTTCTCAACCATGTCATCTACGCGGTAGATGTCATCTTTGATCATCTCACCTGAGATAACGCCGTATTTGTGGGTTTCTTCTTCTGGTACTTCTTGAACAGCAACGATTGAGCAACGGAACTGTTTGAATAGCGCTACCATTTGAGCCAGTACGCCTTCTTGTTCGTTCACACAAAGGTCATCAGCTAGTACCACAGCAAATGGTTCATCACCTACAAGCTCACGACCAGTTAGGATCGCATGGCCTAGACCTTTCATCTCACGCTGGCGAATGTAGGTAAAGTTTGCAGAGTCAATGATTTCACGGATATCAACCAACAGTTCTTCTTTGTTTGTACCGCTGATTTGGTGTTCCAATTCGTAGTTTTTATCGAAGTGGTCCATGATTGAGTGTTTACCACGGCCAGTAACAATACACATGCCATTCATGCCTGCTTGGATCGCTTCTTCAACACCGTATTCAATCAGTGGTTTGTTCACTACAGGCATCATTTCTTTAGGCATAGACTTGGTCGCAGGGAGGAAGCGCGTACCGTAGCCCGCTGCAGGGAACAGACATTTTTTAATCATTGGGGGAATATCCTTTCTCATTATTTAATCAAGAATCTGGGCATCACTTTAACACGAGAGGTGCATATGAATCATGAATTAAGTAGGAAAAAATATGAGAATCGGAGCCTAAGAAGCATGAGCAATCACCACTTTTACAAAATTTGTGTTGCTCATCATTGTTTTATGACATCAGGTTTTGGTCAGCCCAAGCAATCGCTTGTACACGGTTTTTGACCGAAAGCTTCTTAAAAATCTGATACAAGTGAGACTTGATAGTGAATTCGCTCACGAATAACTCTTCGGCCATTTGATTGTTTGATGCGCCAGCTTGCAGGCAGCGAAGTACTTGCAGTTCACGAATGGTCAAATCGACGGTGGCAGGAGCGGTGTGGGTACTAATGACGTTACGATAATAATGGAGAAGTTGACTGGTGACATTGCGAGGCAGCCAGTTTTGACCATTAATGATTTCCTTTAACCCTTCGCCAATCTGCTCAAAAGAACTCTCTTCATAGAAGATGCCTTTCAATTGACCAAACGCCAATAGCTCATCTGTCGTCAAACGTTTAGGAACGTTGAACACGACTGTTTCGAAATTCTTCCAAATCAGGGGAAGGTTTTTTATCGATAGAACTAACTCTTTGTGCTCACTGAAGTCGATAAGCAAGATTTTATTGCGGTGCTTCGGGTTTGCTTCCATCAGTGCTTGGGTCGAAATGACGGGGATGTCGATATCTGTATACTTCTCCAGAGCTTCGACCTTTTTCCCTGCATCCTCTTCCATGCTGATTAGAAAAAGTTTTCTCGCATAAGCCGATTTTTTCACGCGCCTTAATCTCCTTGAGTAAAGTTTCTTGGGTTCGAAAGCGTGGATACGTTGGCATCAATCATCACTCAGAGCTATAGGAAGGGAGGAGAAATGCGTTGAGATTCAAAGATTCACGAAACGATGTCTGCAAAACGAATCAAAAATGCTACGCCTTGAGCTTGAAGTGAGATTTCGATTCCACAATACGTTGCCTCAGAACACAATGGGGATTAGGCTTTAATCAAAACATCAAAGCGTGTATTCTTATGCGCTAAAATTCTAAATAGATCCAGAGTGAAACGGAGCACATCATGGCCAGCCGTGGAATTAACAAAGTTATTTTGGTGGGGAATCTAGGTAACGACCCTGAAATTCGTTACATGCCTAATGGCGGTGCAGTAGCAAACATCACGATTGCAACTTCTGAGTCATGGCGTGATAAAGCGACTGGCGAACAGCGCGAAAAAACAGAATGGCACCGTGTTGTGCTGTTTGGCAAACTTGCTGAAGTAGCAGGCGAGTACCTACGCAAAGGTTCTCAAGTTTACGTTGAAGGTCAACTTCAAACTCGTAAATGGCAAGACCAAAGTGGCCAAGACCGCTACTCAACAGAAGTGGTTGTTCAAGGCTTCAATGGCGTAATGCAAATGCTTGGTGGCCGTGCTCAAGGTGGCGCACCAATGGGTGGTGGTCAGCCTCAACAGCAGCAACAAGGTGGTTGGGGTCAACCTCAACAACCAGCTCAGCAGCAATACAATGATGCTCCTCAGCAACAGCAACAGGCTCCGCAGCAACCTCAGCAGCAATACAACGAGCCACCAATGGATTTCGACGACGATATTCCGTTCTGAGGATTACCTGAGACTGAGTATTGAATTTAAAAGGCCGCGAATTTCGCGGCTTTTTTATTATCTTCGTGCTTGTATCACTGGCTCAATCATTTCAAATTGTAATTAAAAGACAGTAACTCTCAAATCACGAATGATGTCTTGTTTCTTTCCGCCTCAGCTTCTCACATTCACGCGAATGCTATTGTCTAGTGAAGGCTTATCAAGTATAAATATTTCAATAAGGTATATGATGAATAGAAAAGGAATTTGGTATTCATGAGGTATACCCCAACTCTTAAGCTAAGCACGCGGCTGGTGGCCTTTGTCACTATGATCGTTATATGCGCAATGTTTATCTTGTTTGTCGGTGGCACCCTCTCTTTCAAACGACTAGGACAAGAGTATCTCAACCATTATTTGGAAGGGATCGTTGAAGTAGTTGATAAAGAGATGGAAGACCCAGACGCAGCCTATTCGATGCAGCGCTGGATGCCGAAGATGCTGCAGGCGAGTAACATTGTCGAAATGACGTTGTCGACGAATAACGCCGTTGTTTACCGTTTCAAAGATACTTCTCATAAGATGGATAGCTCGGTGTTGTTTGAGCATGAGTACCAACTCACTCACAACCAAGACTACGTCATCTATTTTAAAGCGATCCCTCCTTATTTAGGCTACGGCTACTCGATGCAGGCATTGTGGTCAATCACGCTTGCCGTCGTTCTGATCATTTTCTGTTTGATGCGCGGTGTTAAGTGGCTCAAAGAACAGCTTGCAGGATCGGAAATGCTCGAAGAGCGTGGACGAATGATTTTAGCGGGTCGAGTCGAGCAATACGCAAAAGGTGATGAGCGAGAATGGCCTTATACGGCCAGTGAGGCATTAGATGTATTGATCGAAGAACTTCAAGATGCTCGCCAAGAACGCAGTCGCTTCGATACCTTTATCCGTACGCAAACTTTCCTCGATAAATTGACTGGCACGGCCAACCGAGTGTTGTTTGACAGCAAGCTTGAATCTGCTTTGTTGGAAAGTGGTGCACGTGGCTCAGTGATGCTGATCCGCATTCAAGATTGGAAATCCGTTGAAGAAGAGCAAGATAAGCAAACTTGCGACGAGTTTATTGTTGAAGTTGGTAGTTTGCTTTCAAACTTAGTTCAGCGTTATCCCGATGTCGTGTTCTCACGTTACTACAATGCAGACTTTGCATTGTTTTTGCCTCATCAATCGGGCAAGGACGTGGCGAATTTAGCTTCTCAATGTATTCGCCAGCTAGAAAAACTCCACCCTCCTTATCCGTTGGATGCTGACAATTGGTGCCATATCGGTATCACTATGTACAAAGAGGGGGAGCGTCATAGTCAAATCATTGATGAAGCAGAGACTGCATTACGCAGTGCCCAGTTGCAAAATAACAACAACTGGAGCCGCTTTAAGAAGTGGAATCACGACGAGGAAGCACGAGGAAGTGTGAGATGGCGTACGCTATTTGATTCAGCACTCACAGCTGAAAATGTGATACTCTACGCACAATCCGCCTATC
Source organism: Vibrio sp. D173a (assembly GCF_030248475.1). Classification (NCBI taxonomy): domain Bacteria; kingdom Pseudomonadati; phylum Pseudomonadota; class Gammaproteobacteria; order Vibrionales; family Vibrionaceae; genus Vibrio; species Vibrio sp. D173a. The sequence continues at coordinate 54,931 of NZ_JAHGAH010000128.1, read as the reverse complement.
TAATAAGTGATGTGGCACATAAAAAACCCTTGCACGAAGAGTTAACATGTCGGATTCGTGATCCGGAAAATGGCATTGTTAAAGCTTCTCGCTTTATTTCTGCTGTTCGACAAGTCGGTTATGAAGCGCAGATGGACCGCGCAGTGGTTAATAAATTCTTAAAAGACTTTAAACATAGTTTTGATAGCTCTAAATGCTATGTACTTAACTTACATGTTGTGCCTTTTGGGCAACGAGAATATTTCAAATGGTTCCGTGATGAACTCTTACAGTTGTCACGAGAGCAAAGAAAGTGTCTCACTTTTGAGTTTGTCGAAGCACAATTTGTAAGACACTTAGACTTTATGCGACCAGTCGCTAAAATGCTGGCCGGTTTAGAGTGTCACGTCATGATTGGGCAAGCTGGACGCACGATCGTCAGTACCCATTATCTCAAAGAAGTTGACATTCGTTACCTTAAGCTCCATCGCAGCTTGGTAACTAAAATCGATCAGAGACATGAGAACCAGTTGTTTGTCCGCAGTATGTTGGGTGCGGCCGCAAACAGCAAAACAAAAATAATAGCAGTGGGAATTGAGAATAAGCACGAATTGAACACCCTGAACGAATTAGGGGTTCATGGCGGGCAGGGACGTTATTTCTCTCCAGAAGAGCAGTATCTACCTAGATCCAAGCCAACCATTATTTCTCGAGCGGACTCTCAAGTGAAATTGGGACGACGAAATCGCTGGCGAAAAAATAAAGATAATAATCATGGATTTTAAAGCAGTACTCGATAAGCTCAAGCGGTCATCGGTTGGTGGTCGTACGTGCTTTTTGGTCATTCAGCCAGACGCAGTTTATTTATCATCACCAACGAAAAGCAGTCGACCGTCCAAATTTGAAATCACAGAATCAAATTGGGAGCGCGCTTGTGAGCAAGCGCTAAGTGTTGCTGCCAGCTCTTACGACTCGTTGGCGGTTGTGCTTTCTCACAACTATTACCAGATGTACCAAATCGACAAGCCAGCAATGCCACGAAATGAGTGGCCTTCGGCGTTGCCGTTCTTGTTAAAAGAGCTTATTTCTGAGCGTGCTATCGACATTATTGCTGATGCTGTAGAACTGCCTAACTCAAATAAAGTTCAAGCATATGTGTTGTCGCGCAAAATCCTCGACAAGATTTTGCTGCTTGCCAACCGAGTGCAACTTACACTTGAGTCTATCATTCCTGAAGATGACATCTGGGGTGACACTTCGGGTGAATTAGGCAACTTCCTACTTCTACAACGCAGTGCGCGCGGTCACTTCCGTATTAGCGCATTCGTTGAACACACCATTGCATTTCATCGCTCCATTCGCAGTGTGACGCCACCATTAACAGGCGTGCCTTCAAGTGACTTACAAATGGACAGTTTGTCACTGGAACTGCAACGATCGATAGATTACCTCTCTTCTCAACTGCGTCATGTCCAGTTACATCAATTGAAAGTGTGTTGTGATGACGAAGACGAGAAAGAGCTGGTTGAATCACTTAATTACCGTCTAAGCACCAAGGTGTCTCCTCTGCTTGCAGAAGAGCATGAGCTATCAGGTCATGTATTGGCGGACACCGCGGCGGCTACAGCGAGTGCTCGACGCGTCAACCTTTATCCAGACTTCCTTAAACCGAAGAAGAACCTGTTAACACTTAAAAATGTTGCTATATCTTGGGGGGGGGCTGCTTCATTTATCTTTATCTCTTATGGCTATGTTACTTGGCAAAGCCGAGGCGTCGAAGATGAAATTAAGATCGTGAAAAGCCGTGGTGACATTATGAAGTCTGAGTTGCAACATCAACAGGCTAAGCTTCGCAAGCACCAACCAGATACCAACAAACTGGCGGCGAAAGCACGTTTGGAACGCGAAGTGAAAGCGAAGCGTGACTCACTCAAAGCTGTCGGCAAATACGATGACTCGCAGCGCACAGGATACTCTGGTGTGATGCAGTCTCTTGCTAAGTTGGGCAGCAACAACATCTCTCTTTCTACCATTCGTATCGACGATACCACTTTAGATCTCAAAGGCTTGGCAAGATCGCCAAGTGCGGTGCCTAACTGGGTGAGCCAATTTAAGAATGAAATTAGTCTTGTTGGACGTACTTTTGATGATGTGAAGATTGGTCGTAACGAAGACAACATTGTGACCTTTGAATTGAAGACGCGTGGAGACAAAGAGAAATGAACGAATTTTGGTCCTCTTTAGAAGAGCGTTTTGATGAGATGAGCGCACGCGAAAAGGTATTGATTGCCTTGTGTGGTCTTGTCACGGTCGTCATGCTGCTGTTTACCTTGGTGCTAGAGCCAAAACTGAATGAAGTAAATAGCAACGATAAACAGTTACGTAATTCGAAACTGACTAATCAGCAGACGGAAATTGAGATATTGCGTATTCAAGCTCAGCTTAAGAAAGATCCGAATGCCGAAATTGATCAAGCCATCTCTCAACTGCTGACCGAAAGCCAGCAACTATCAATGCAGCTTTCTGAAATCATTGAGCACTTGATTACACCTTCACAAATGGCGAGCTTGCTCGAAAGTGTGTTAGAGCAGCAAAGCGGGATTCACTTGGTATCGCTACAGACTTTGCCAGCTGAGCCGATAACAGAAGACAAAGAAGCATCGCAATACTCGGGCTATTACGTTCACCCTGTGCGCATGGAGCTGACGGGCGATTACTTTTCGATTGCGAACTACCTGACGAAATTAGAAGACTTACCAGCAAGTTACTACTGGCGTAGCTTCAGTTACAACGTAGAAGATTACCCTAAAGCAAAACTTGTACTGGAAGTGTATACCCTAGGTTCACGAGAGGAGTTTATTGGTGGTTAAGAAACTCATTATCTCTTTAGCTTTTGCGGCGGTTGCGAGTAGCAGTTTGGCGAGCCAAGACCCAACGGCACCTTTGGGGTGGACTAAGCCCGCGGCGGAGCAAGCGAAGCCAAAAGCGAAACAGCATCGCTTGCCAACATTAAACAGCATCGTGTGCAAACCAAGCCCATCATGTGTGGCAATTTTAAATAACCGAATTGTTGAGCCTGGGGCAAAACTCAATGGCTACCGAGTAGCGAGCATCAACAGTGAATTTGTAACTTTAAAGCGTGGTGACCGTCAGTGGAAACTAGAGCTTTTTGGTTTAAACGTAAAAAAATAATAACCAGAGCCTGATCAGATATGCGCAAATTAGTTGTAGGAATCGTGATTGCTTCCTTAATGGGTTGTTCTATGGGTCACCGTGACCCGGTAGAAGTGAAGCAAGTACTTAATGAATCTATCAATGAAGCAAACAGTCGTGCACTAGAAGATATCCCGTCTTCTGTGCAAGCCGATCTTATGCCGAATCTAGACTCAAACGTGTCTTCAAAAGAAGGGACTTTGAAGCGTTTTCGAGTTCAAGCTAACGCGGTTGAGGCGCGTAGCTTCTTTGCTTCTTTAGTGAAAGGTACAGAATACAGTGTGGCAATCCATCCTGCGGTGCAAGGTAACATCACCGTTGACCTTTCTGATGTCACATTGGACGAAGTACTGAATGTTGTGCAGAACATGTACGGCTATGACGTAGTGAAGTCAGGTAAGGTGATTCAAGTTTACCCTGCTGGTATGCGTACCGTGACGATTCCTGTGGATTACCTTCAGTTCAAGCGTTCTGGTCGTTCATTGACAAGTATCGTCACTGGCTCTGTAACGTCGGCTGGTACCTCTAATTCTGGTGGTGGCTCTGATGACTCTGACTCATCAGACTCAAACAACAATAATGGTGATGGCTCTACGACATCAACCGGCGGTACTCGTATTGAGACCATTACTGAAAGTGATTTCTGGCCAATGCTGCAGCAGGCGGTTGCTAACCTGATTGGTTCAGGCAAAGGTCAAAGCGTTGTTGTTACACCGCAAGCTGGTGTGATTACTGTACGTGCCTTCCCTGATGAGATTCGCGAAGTTCGTGAGTTCTTGGGTGTGTCGCAAGAGCGCATGCAGCGTCAAGTAATACTCGAAGCGAAGATCTTAGAAGTAACATTGAGCGACGGCTATCAACAAGGTATCAATTGGTCAAATATGTCTGCCTCCATCGGTAACTCGGGCAGTATTTTGGTTGATCGTAATCCAGCTAAGCTGCCTCTAGATGCTATCGGCACTCTTCTAGGTGGACAAACGAATGTAACCTTCTCCGACGGTAACTTTGAAGCTGTGATGAGCTTTATGGCGACACAAGGTGACCTAAACGTACTTTCTAGCCCTCGTATTACCGCCGCGAACAACCAGAAGTCCGTCATCAAGGTGGGTACTGATGAGTACTTCGTAACTGAGCTTTCTAGTAACGCTGGTAACGGTGAGAACTCGAATGCTGTTCCTGAAGTCGAACTGACGCCTTTCTTCTCTGGTATTTCTCTGGATGTAACGCCGCAAATCGATAACAAAGGCAACGTGTTCCTACATGTTCACCCTGCGGTTATTGAAGTAGAAGAAGAGATTAAACAGCTAAACCTTGGTGGTGATTTCCAAAACATTCAGTTACCACTGGCGAAAAGCTCCATTCGTGAGTCTGACTCGGTGATCCGTGCCAAAGATGGTGATGTGGTTGTGATTGGTGGTTTGATGAAGCAGCAAAACCTAGAGCAAGTATCGAAAGTGCCTTTCCTAGGTGATGTACCTGCGCTGGGTAATTTGTTCCGTAACATCAATAATGTGACGCAAAAAACAGAGCTGGTTATTTTGCTTAAACCAACCGTTGTTGGCGTGAACACATGGCAGAAAGAGCTAGAGCGTTCACGTGATTTGCTACAAGAGTGGTTCCCTGACGCTGAGTAATCAGCGTTGGGAGTGTCGTAAACGTGGTTCTGTGATTCGACTATGTACTTGTCGCATTTTGGATTTCGAGTTCAACCTTTCTCACTGACCCCAAATACAGAAATGTTTCTTGGGTTAGTACCTCACTACGAGGCTATTCAAACCATAATGGCTGCGGTCAAAATGGGTGAGGGGGTGATTAAAGTGACTGGAGAGGTCGGCACGGGCAAAACCATGGTTTGTCGTAAGCTGATTGAGCAAGTCGAATCTGAAGTTGAACTCGTTTACTTACCTAACCCTGCACTAAATGGCGAGCAGTTACAGTTTGCGGTTGCGCGCGAGTTAGGTATTGAAGATACCGACCCACTCAAAGTCGTCTCACTGATTCAGGAGCGTTTGATCCAAATTCATAGTTTGGGAAAAAAGACGGTACTGATTGTCGATGAGGCACAAGCTTTGTCATCCGAAGCTTTAGAAACGCTGCGCCTATTTGGCAATTTGGAGACCGAGCAAGACAAGTTGATTCAACTGGTGTTGTTTGGTCAGCCGGAACTGGATGAGCGACTTGAAACCCACGAGCTACGTCAGTTCCGTCAGCGAATTACGTTTAGTTGTCAGCTTCGGCCTCTCTCGATTGAAGAGGGTGTCGCCTATATCAACAATCGTTTAGACAAAGCTGGCAACGGCGCGCATATTTTTTCGATTGAGCAGAAGAAAGCGATTTGGCGTTCGGCGATGGGCATCCCAAGGTTGATTAACCAAATCAGCCACAAAGCCCTGCTCACTGCGTTCAATGACCGTTGCACGTTATTAAAGAATCAACACGTTTACGTTGCAATGCATGACACCTTCGATGCGCGTAAACCCAAGTTTAAAACTCCCAGATTTTGGGGATGGAGCCAACCTTGAGTGCCATCAATAAAGCATTATCAGAACTTGCTGAAAAAGAGTCGCCTTCAGAGTTAACTCGGGCAGAAATTCCAAGTATTACTCGAAGAAAGCCATGGCTGTGGCTGGTGGGAGGCTTTTCTTTAAGCTTAGCTGTCGGAGGTTGGGCGGTTTCTCAAGGCCCTACGTCGATAGAAGAAGTACCTTTAACTTCAGACGCTTCGGTAAATCACATTGCTGCAGAAGCATCACCAGTGGTCGCAGTAAGTCACTCTCCGACGAATAAGGTGACGCCTCAATTAGATAATGTGGTTTACACGCAAAGAATAGAGAAGCCTAAAGTCACAGTGCAATTACCTGTCGTGGAATCCGCACCAGAAGTGGATGATTTTGCTCCGCGAAGAGAACTCAGTACTGCTCCAGAGCAGCCTATTTTACTGGCGAGTCTAAATAACGGCGTTAGCCGAACCGCGAACGTTTCTCATGAAAGCTCAATGCGTATTGAGCAAGTTGAACTCACGCATCAACAGCTCGCCGAAAAGGCATTGGCTCGTGCAGATAAAGCGATGGATGCCAATGACATGAAAACCGCATTATCTGCATTTGGTGAAGCGCTTCGCTACCAACCGACTAACCTTGAAGCTCGCCAAAAGCTTGCGGCATTGTATTTCGGCAAAGGCGATACACGAAAAGCCTATGAGATTCTGCAAACAGGCATTTCTCTGGATCCGAACAATCAGCCTTTACGTCTAGCGCTATCAAAACTACTGGTAAAAGCAGATCAGCCAGAAGCCGCATTGAGCCCATTAGTGCATTTGCCGCCAACACCAAGCCGCGACTATTTAGCGATGCGAGCCGCACTTGCTCAAAAGCAGAAACAAAATGACATTGCCCTAGAAAGCTATCAACTATTGACTCAGCGTGAGCCAGAAAACGCCCGCTGGTGGCTTGGTTTAGCCATTCAACAAGAGCGAGCACTTGCCTTTACTCCGGCTATTACGTCTTACCAAAAGGCGTTGGGCAAAGTCGGTATTTCGAATCAGTCTCAGGCATTTATTCGTGACCGCTTGAATATTTTAAAGCAACTGGAGAACGCACAATGAAAATTCAGTTGAGAAAACGCTTAGGCGACCTATTGGTTGAAGAGGGTATTGTCTCTGAAGATCAGGTCCAGCAAGCCCTGAGTGCTCAGTATAGCACCGGACAAAAGTTAGGTGACGCTCTTATCGATCTTGGCTTTATCAGTGAAAAACAGATGCTGGAGTTTTTGTCTCAGCAACTTGGCTTGCCATTGATCGATTTAAGCCGTGCGCCTGTTGATGCTGATGCTGTGCAGATCTTGCCAGAGGTGCATGCTCGCCGCTTACGTGCCATGGTTGTTGCTCGCAATGGTGACACGCTGCGCGTTGCTATGAGCGATCCTGCTGACCTATTTACGCAAGAATCATTGATGAACTTGCTCGGTGAGTACGATTTAGAATTTATCATTGCACCTGAACGCCAGTTAGTAGAAAGCTTTGACCGCTATTATCGCCGAACCAAAGAAATCGCGTCGTTTGCTGAACAGCTGCAAGCTGAGCACCAAGATGTTGAAGGCTTTGATTACGGCATTGATGAAGGCGACAGCGAAGAAGTTACCGTTGTAAAACTGGTTAACTCGATGTTTGAAGATGCTGTTCAAGTTGGTGCATCGGATATTCATATTGAGCCAGACGACAAGGTGCTGCGTTTACGTCAGCGTGTCGATGGTGTGTTGCATGAAACCCTTCTAAACGAAGTGAATATTGCTTCTGCATTGGTACTACGCCTGAAATTAATGGCGCATCTCGATATCTCTGAAAAGCGCTTACCTCAAGATGGTCGATTCAATATCAAAGTTCGTGGTCAATCGATCGATATTCGTATGTCGACTTTGCCAACGCAATACGGTGAATCAGTGGTAATGCGTTTGCTAAACCAATCTTCTGGTTTGCGTAAGCTTGAAGATTCCGGTTTACCACCTGAATTGTTAGCACGTCTTCGTCGTCAGCTTTCTCGCCCACACGGAATGATCTTAGTTACTGGTCCAACAGGCTCCGGTAAAACCACCACGCTTTACGGTGCGTTGAGTGAGTTAAACGAACCGGGTAAAAAGATCATCACCGCAGAAGATCCGGTGGAATACCGCTTACCGCGCATTACTCAGGTGCAGATAAACAGTAAAATTGATCTGACTTTCTCGCGAGTGCTGCGAACCTTCCTACGTCAAGACCCAGATATCATCCTTATCGGTGAGATGCGTGACCAAGAAACGGTTGAGATTGGCCTCCGTGCTGCACTAACTGGTCACTTAGTACTAAGTACCTTGCACACTAACGATGCGGTGGACAGTGCGCTGCGTATAATTGATATGGGCGCTCCTGGTTATTTGGTAGCAAGTGCTGTTCGCGCTGTTGTGGCTCAACGACTTGTTCGTCGTGTCTGCCCTGACTGTAAAACAACGGATGTGCTTGATGAGTCTCGTCAGCAGTGGCTTGCGGGGCGCTTCCCAAATCAAATCGGCACTACTTTCCACAAAGGTGCAGGTTGTCAAAACTGTAACCTGACCGGTTATCGCGGCCGAGTTGGTGTGTTTGAAATGCTTGAGCTAGAAAATGAAATGATGGACAAGCTACGAGCCAATGATGCTGTAGGCTTTGCTCAAGTGGCGCGCCGCTCAGAAAACTATAAGCCTCTGTTGGCTTCTGCTATGGAGCTTGCACTGCAAGGTACCGTGAGTTTGGATGAAGTCATGGCTCTAGGTGAGTGCGATGCTTCTGGTAAAACCGACCCAATTTTCATGTAGGTAAGTGAATGCCAACTTTTCGTTATCAAGGCCGCACCTTAGACGGCTCATCAACCAGTGGCAAAGTCGACGCGGTGAATTCCGAGGCGGCAGCGGAAGCATTGATGAATAAGGGGATTATTCCTCTAAACCTGCGTTTAGAAAAAGAAGCAGTCAAAAGCAAAGTCAGCTTATCCAAGTTACTTGTGCCTGCGATTCCGCTTGAAGTGATTATTCTATTTTCACGTCAGCTTTTTAGCTTGACCAAAGCAGGCGTGCCATTGTTGCGCTCCATGCGTGGTTTGCTGCAAAACTGTGAGAACAAACAGCTCAAAGAAGCCTTAGAAGATGTGGTAGCGGAATTGAGTAACGGTCGCGGCCTTTCTTCCGCGATGCAACCGCATACCAAAGTGTTCAGTCCGTTATTCGTTTCGATGATTAACGTGGGTGAAAACACGGGTCGTCTAGACCAGGCCTTGCTACAGCTAGCAAACTACTACGAACAAGAGTTAGAGACCCGCAAGCGCATCAAAGCCGCAATGCGCTACCCAACTTTTGTGATTGTATTTATCACCATCGCGATGTTTATTTTGAACATTTTAGTGATCCCAGAGTTCGCTTCCATGTTTACGCGCTTTGGTGTTGAGTTACCGCTGCCGACCAGAATTTTGATCGCAACGTCGAACTTCTTTGTGAATTATTGGGGCTTACTGATTGCCGCCATCATTGGTGCGTTTGTTATTTTCAGATCTTGGGTCGCAACCGCGGATGGTCGAGAAAAGTTCGACAAGCTGCGTTTAAGACTGCCTATTGTGGGCGACATAGTTAACCGTGCGCAGCTATCGCGGTTCGCACGAACGTTTTCGTTGATGCTGAAGTCCGGTGTACCGCTAAACCAATCATTGGCTCTGGCTGGTGAAGCTCTGGGTAATAAGTTCCTAGAAAACAGAATTTTAGAAATGAAAGCGGCCATTGAAGCGGGCAGTACCATTTCAGTTACCGCAATCAACAGTAAGATCTTTACGCCTCTGGTTATTCAGATGATTGCGGTCGGTGAAGAAACTGGTCGTATTGATGAACTGCTATTGGAGGTCTCAGACTTCTATGACCGTGAAGTGGATTACGACTTAAAAACCCTAACCGCGCGAATAGAACCGTTACTTTTGGTCATTGTTGCAGGCATGGTTATGGTGTTGGCTCTCGGTATCTTCCTACCAATGTGGGGGATGCTGGACATCATCAAAGGCGGCTAACGGCGTGGTCGAAAATCAAAGTCGAGCGACACTGATTCTAGCGGGTGTCGTCGGTATTATTGTGCTGGCAGTATTTATGCAAAAGTTGAAACCGATAGAGCAAGAAGCGCAGGAAACAGGCGCGAAACTAGCCAAGGTTTGGATGCAAGATAGCGTGCAAAGATACCGCCAAGCATGGCTCGTGCATGGACAGCCTAAGCAACTGTTTATGGACGGTTTTAAGCTTAACATGACGGATGGGGGCTTGGTGTCACCTTTCAGAGCAAGCGGTGTACTCGATTGTGACTATTGGCTAGCGGTTCATTACCCGCAACGTAAAATTATGGCGAGCGAGTTGTTAGAAATTCGTGGGGCAATTAAAAGTAATAGTTATACATGTCATTATACTTATGAAAATGGACAGAGAGTTGTTGTTATATCAGACGCTAATTACCTGAAAATAGACGTCGAAATGTCGACGGAGTGAATTTTTTGACACTTAAGTACTATAAATAGGAATGAAAGTCGGTATAATGCAAACATTACCATAAGCAAAAGGTTGTAATAAAAAGTAAACCAAACATGGGATATCTTTTTTGCACGGCTTTAACTTAACAATGGCGAATCGTCATTCTGCTCAAGCGGTAGAGAAAGTACTCACCTAACTAATTTCGCTTAGTGTGTTGAGACGCAAAACCGTTTTGACAATATCCAAAATGGTCGTGTGACCGATAAACTTTGCAGTCACTCTGCATGCTTACATAGAGAGAGTAAACAATGAAAAGACAAGGTGGTTTCACCCTTATCGAATTGGTAGTGGTAATTGTAATCCTAGGTATTCTAGCGGTAACTGCAGCGCCACGTTTCCTTAACCTGCAAGATGATGCTCGTAACGCGACACTTGATGGCCTTGCGGGTGCTATCCAAGGTGCTTCTGGTATCGTTTATGGTAAGGCGGCTATCGCTGGACTGGAGTCAACAAGTGGTGAGGTCAGTTCAGGTGTGGGCACTGGTTCAATCAACACAATTTTTGGTTATCCAGAAGCTACAAGTTCAGCTATTTCTGAAATCGTTCAAGGTGTTGGTGATGACGAAGATTTCCGTTTCATCAAAGAAATTTCAGGTGAAGATGCTGTGACCTTTGGTATTGAAAATTATACAAAAGAATGTGTTAAGTACACGCAAGCAACAGAAACTACTGAAGCAAAAGCAGAGCGTGTTTCTGGTGAAGCTAACTGTAAAGCTTAATCAGCGTTTAAGGCCAGCTAGTCTGGCCTTTATCTCTTTATTTTGATTAATCTCGGAATAGTTCATATGCGTAAATCATCAGGTCTTAGTGTAATAGAGTTTGTTGTTGTGCTGATTATCTTGGGGGTGATCGGTTATGTGGTATTACCAAGATTTATCAGCTTTGAACCAGAAACTTATGAAGCAAAGTGGGAGCAAACCAAGCAAACCGCTGAGCACGTTTCTGAGACGCTAAGCAACAAAGAAACTTACGATCGAATTGAAGAAGAATTGGAGCGCTCAAAAGGGGATAAATAATCTATGGGTGGTTATTTGTACGTTTGCTTACAGTTCGAATTTAAAACTTATAAACCTATCATTATTCTCATAATTTCATCGTATACTTACTTCGCTTGTCCTAAGCCTAAGGTTGGGTTATGAAAATTCGCAGCTCTACATTAGGGTTTACATTAATGGAGCTGATCCTAGTGATCGTCCTCCTTTCCATTCTTTCTCTCTACGCTGCTAGCCGCTTTATGGGCAAAGGTAGTGTCTCCGCGTTTGCGCTTCAAGAGCAGGCTATTTCAGTGATTCGCCAAGTACAGGTGAATCGCATGCAGTCAAATACCTCAACCACTGATACCAACTTTCAATTGCAAGTTTCCTCTAGTTGTATCGGTTCGGTTGCCGCCTGCTCGTTAACTGCAAGCGCGAAGGACGCTCGTAGTGATATCGTTGAGGATGACTCTGCAACGTTTAGTTTAACTGGAGCGACAAGCCCGATTAACTTCGATTTACTGGGGAATCCGTTGAGTGTTGCTTCTGGTGGCGTGTCTATTCTTATCCGCGATGTAAATGGTCAAAGTCAATGTCGAGTACTGATTAATTCCCAAGGCTATGTCTCTGAGGGTTCATGCTCATGAGAAAGCAACTCGGTATGACCTTAGCTGAAATGATCATTGCTATTGTCCTAATAGGCATTGCGATGGTTGCGTTTACCTCCTTCCTTGTACCTCAAATTCGTGACTCTGCGATGCCACACTATCAAACCCGAGCAACTGCACTTGGACAAAGCTTTATGTCGCAAATTTTGGCACGCGGTTTTGATGAGAACAGCGACTTTGACGGTGGTTTATTGCGTTGTGGAGAAAGTACGCTTGGAGCACCAAATTGTTCGAGCAACCTTGGGCCAGACTCTGGTGAGTCCATTCCTGAAAACTTTAACGATGTCGATGATTACATCGGTTGTTGGAGTACGCCAACGACGGTTGCTCAATGCCAAGGAACCAGCCGTGGCAATATCTCAGATATTTTGGGCACAAGTAGTGAAGATAAGTACCGAAACTTCCGAGTTGAAGTTGGGGGGGCATATGACAATCTGACTAACACACCACCGACAGGAATCACTGAATATAAAAAAGTCACGATTACGATTTTTGCTAGTAACGCTCAACCTCTGACACTAACGGCAATAAGAGGTAACTACTGATGAAAATTCGTGGTTTCACCTTAATGGAAATGATCGTAACCATTGTAATCGGCAGCTTCATCATGCTTGGTATTGCGGGTTACGTACAGCTAGGTATGAAGGGATACGCAGACACGATTGCTCGCCAACGAATGCAAACGCAAGCGCAGTTTGTGCTAGAGAAAATGTCGCGAGAAATTCGTCACGCAGTCCCAAACAGCTTTCATGTCCCTACCGGAACTACCAATTGCTTGGAGTTTATGCCGATTGAATATTCTGGTTTTTACACGCTGACGAACAACAACTTAGAGTTTCTGTTGGGCAATGACTCTACATTGAATCCTATTCCAGCAAATCGTTGGATGGTGATCAATCCAAGTCGCTATGAAGACTTACAATCTACCTCTCCACAGAGTTTAGCGGTCGGCGGTTTAGTCAAAACCGGCGATGTTTTTGTGGTCAGTGGTACAGCCAGTACGATTGGTGGTACTTCCATTTCTAGCCGTCATTACATCTATCAAGATAACTCTGAAGTACGTTACTGCTTCGACAATGGTCAGATAACGCGTAATGACATTACGGTTGCGGACAGTGTAGATACTTCTGTTAGCGATATGCATTACCTCGAGCCAACACTTCAACGTGGCGGTATTGTGCATATCAACTTAGAGTTCACTCAAAACGGGGAGCGTAGTGTTTACCAACAAGACGTGCAGGTGCTCAATGTTCCGTAAAAAAGCTCAGCAAGGTAATGTCCTGATCGTCGTATTGTTCGTCATCATTGTGATGGGCTATCTAGCCGCATCTTTAATGAAGGTGAGCTGGTCAAACCAAAGTACGTTAACCAGGGAATTCTTAGGAACGAAAGCTTGGTTTATTGCGCAATCTGCCAATGAGTGGGCACTAACTCAGCTTTATCCTTTAAACGACACTACTCCAGATGTGGCCGATTTTTGTGCCAATACGGTAAGTGGCGCTGCACCAAATGTTACACAAGGCACTGGTTGCCAATTAAGTGCTATTACATGTTCAAACATTGGTACCTTTAATGCGGGTACCTCTGAAGCTGAATCTCTATTTAGAGTACAAGCCACAGCAATTTGTGGTTCCGGGGTTGCACAAGTACAGCGGCAACAAGAGATTTGGGTGAGAGATTGATAATGAATAAAAAAACACTATTTTCAAGCTTGTTTCTATTTGCTGCCTTTACTGTGCAAGCTGAAGCTATCTTCCCACTTCCCGATGGTGTTTGTGTTGAAACGTCAGCACAAACGTGGAAAGGGAGCAGTGAACAAGAAGTTAAACTTGCAAAATCAAATGCGATAATAGATGGTCCAAGTGATCGCATTATTGGTTACACCAAGATTGATGAAAACCGCAGTAAATCTTGTGGTAGCGGTGGTAAGTGTAAGGCCTCTAAATCTAATGGTATTGATCGTCGGCTACCTACATCACCAAATTTTTCTCTAAGCGGTGTGCACTTTGATCATACATATAATGAGACGCAATTGAGTGGCAGCCAAAGTATGACTTTAAGTAGTGGTACTTATCGCGTTAAGAAACTGCTCAAATTAGATGATAACTCTACATTAAGAATCAATGGTGCGGTAACACTTTACGTAGAAAAAATGGAAGTATTGGCGAATGCCAAAATTGAAGTTTCTTCAGGTCACCCTGATGATTTTATTATTATCTCGCGTGATGGAGAAAATGATTCCGAAGTTATTCTGAAAGGTTATAACGAATTTGCCGCTCATATTTTTGCTCAAGAAGAGGTAGAGCTTTCGGAGCATGTCACACTAATCGGAACGATTACCGCACCGGAGCTAGAGATTAAAGACCACGCCCAGTTGAAAGCTATGGTTCCTGAAAGCTGTTCACCTATCGATCCTGAGGGACCAATTAACCGTTCTCCACAATTTGAATTTGGTACCGTAGATGGGGCCACTTGTAGCGGCAGTGGTAATACATATACATGTCGAATCAGTTTCGAGAACGATTACGACGAAGACAAACCAATTCCTTTGGTTTTCGTTATGCCTACCATTGATAAAACACTTTCTTCTAAGAAGCCTAGAGTCACGGAATACCCTTCTAGTGTCTCGGTTATCAGTGTTGATAGAAATACCGCAACGATTGTTCAAGAGTTTCCTCCTCACAATGCTGCAGATCGCAACGTTCAGTTCTTGAATAAAAACGATCCCGGAGTCCGCAAAGAGATGGCTAAAGTGGATTACTTTGTTATCGAACCGGGTGTACTTGAACTGAATAATGGTGCGAAGATTGTTGCAGGTACGATTGATACTAAAGTTGCTGCTTCACAATACAAGAACGATAACAAGCAGATCAACGAACAAAACAACGGTGTAAAAGTCGACTTCAGTGATTTTGGCTTGAGCTCATTTGATGGTAAACCTGGTGTGCTTGTCCAGCCTCAAACGAAACGAAACAATGGCACTAATAACTGGTTTACGGGTATGGCCCGTGACGGGACTAAAACTTCATTTAAGCTAGCTCTGGAGAAGTCTGAGGTATACGGCAAGAACAACCGAGGGCAAGAAACCTTCAACATAATTGATGATGAAGAGACGGTTGCCTTTGTTGCTGGTGAGGGTTTTGGTTACGTTAATGGTAAGCGCTTTTGGTTAGGGCAAGGTGTGACAGAATACACGCTAAATCAACAGGACCCAGTTATTGATCCAATCTACGAAGGTTGTAAGGTTTATACTCCTTTCCCTGATAGCGCTGGCTTCAAAGAGCCACCCATTCTTGTCGCTAACAAAAACTCTCGTCGCGGTAACAATGGTGGTTGGTTGCGTCGATGTGATGTGACAAAAGATTCTGTTGCATTCATTGTTGAAGAAGACATGAAAAAGGACAAAGAACGCGGTCACATGGATGAAGATGTGGGCTGGTTTATGTTTGAAAAAGCCAACCAGAACCCAATGTGTGATGCCTTTAATGCGCCAGTTCAGACATGGCGCAGAGAGCTTGCCAATGATGGGGTTGATGGCACGTTAGTTCTATCAAACCAGTCAAAGATCATAGGAACACCCGTGCTTACGGTTGGTGGTGAACGCAAACGTGTCGTTGGCTTCATGCCAGGTACTGTTTCTGGGCAGAATAAATCAAATGCATGTGATGGATATGAATGTCATGGTGATGAAGGGCTATTAATTGGTAAAGAGGCGTTGGAAAACTTTCCTGTAACCTCAAGTTGGAACAACCGTACTATCGGTGCAGATGATAAAGTGACCTTTTACGAAGGTACTAACGTTAAGCACCTCAATGTCGATGGTGAGCTAACGCTAGAGGCCGGAAAATACTGGTTTGATTCAGTTAAAATCAATACTGGAGGTAAGCTTCTTGTAAAAGAAGGGACTGAAGTCATTATAAACACGAAGGCTTTGGCTTTAGCCAACCATTCTTATATGGGGGTGGATGTTGATGCTAAGAATAACCCTGTCTTCAACGGAAACATGCGTGTGAATGTTTATGGTTTGACTCCTGCGGCAGGAAGTAAACTTCATGATAGGGTTGATATCGCTAACTACTCAGAAGTTGTCGGTTTGATTTATAGCGAAGACAAAGTTTATTTGAGTAACCATAGCGTGATATATGGTGCGGTAACAGCCATTGATATTGACATGAATGAGAGCGCCGAAGTACATGCTGCGACATCGTGTTTGCCGCCGTTAGATGATTATGAGCTGACAGTATCACCAAAAGCACAATATGCATTGATGTGTGGTGTTGAAAAGCCTACTTTTACTATCGAAACCAAAAACCAAGGTGAGCTTGAAAGTACATGGGTCAATGTTGAAGTACTTCCCGCGGACAGCGCGAATAGCTTTACGGTCTCTGTAGCAAATAATATTGGTTCTGGTACTTACCCTCGTTTTCGTACCAGCATGAATGAAGGGAGTAAAGGTCAACTTGAATTATCTATCGCTGTTAAAAATACTGCGAAAGTCGATCTTGACCAAACATACTCATTAAAGGTCACGTTAGAGGAGGATGGGAACCAATCTCAAGCGGCAACATTTAAGTATGTCCCATTCAAATTCCACGTCGATGACCAGAGTGTTATTGCTGGGCAGGTTAAACCTGTTACTGCGCAAGTCTTGGCATGTAGTGGTGGCGAGCAAACTATAGTCAAAAGTTATGTTGGTACACCAGATGTTTCTCTCAAGCTGGAAACACCAAATGGTGGTCGTGATGATGCTAGTTTATTGAGTTACGAACCTAAGTTCGTAAAGAATGAGAATAGCAGTTCGACGGAATACTTCAAGTTGATGGAGTCAGGTGAATATACAGTTACGCTTACAGATCAGAACTTTGTTTGTGACCCACAATATGCCGATGATTGCCCAATCGCGCCTGAAGAAGACGATGAATCTCAACAAGAAACTGTCATGTTAAATGGCTCGTTTAATGTTAAATCTCGCCCTTGGAAAATTGCTATCTGTGACGTTAAGTCTAAAGAGGGCGATGTGATCAACCCGGGCACGCAAGCTACAGGGAATGGCTTTATTCCTTCCGCTACAAGTTTTAATGTGACATACAAGCCTGTTGTTCATAGCGAATCACGTGATAGCGCAACGGATATCTGTGACTACCCGCTGACTCAGAACTACTTCTCGAGCGATAACACCAATGCGCCTTTAGAAATTGAGTTTAGTGTTGCTTACCCAGCAGGTGGTGAGCTAGCGAACTTGTCTGAAGAGAATGGTTTTATTGGTTCTTCGACTTTTACTAAGGCTGAAGCCTTATCAGGTAAAGAAGGGGAATACGTTTGGAATGAAGTAGGTTCGCTGGACTTAACGACCAATGCTTCTTATTTAGGCATGTCTCTTGATGAAGATAGTAAGGTGATTGGACGCTTCTATCCTAAGTTCTTTAATGTTATCGGTGACGAATGGGATTACCCTGGTTCACAAGATTTTGCGTACATGAACCAGCCATTCGATGGTTTAGCATTTGATGTTGAAGCGTTAAATGCGAGTAAGTCTGCGGTTACAAACTACGTTAAGTTTACAACTAAGGCTGCTTTCAATATTAAAGAGTTAGGTAGTTACTCTACTCGTCTGCTTTCTCCTAGTTTTGGTGCGGGTGAGTGGAAGAATGCATCAGACAACAGTGTGGGTACTTTCCTGACGGGAAGTAACAATCTATGTACTGGGAGTGTGTGCTGGATTAAAGATTTGGGCGGTAATTATCCGGACGGACCCTTCAATATGGGCGGCGGAAAAGCGTCTCAAATTGGGATCGATTATACCAATAATGCGGATCCTGTTGAGTACCTTAACTCAGAAGATGGCAACGCTTCGCGATTGCTCTCTCAACCGGACATTCGCTTTGGTCGTATTGATCTTGATGATGTAGGCGGTAATCAAGGTGCAGTCCTTCGAGTTCCTTTAAGGGCTGAATATTGGACAGGTACTCGTTTTATGTCGAACCCAGATGATGATCAAACTTATGTTCGAGGGATTACGTTTAAGCAATCACATATCTGGCCAACCGACGGTAGTGCTGTTGCTGTCAATCTTGGCAGTGAAGGTCAAGTTGTCGATGGTTTCTCTCGATCTTTGACGGCAACAGAAATCACCGGCCATCGTCAGCAAACACGTGTTTGGCTCGATCTGGAGTCGTCGAACGTGCTCCCTTGGCTCAAATATAATTGGGACAACAGCCAAACTGGTGAAGAAAACCCATCATCGGTTGTCACGTTTGGTATTCATCGTGGCAATGACCGAGTGATTTATCGTGGTGAACCGGGGTTAACCGGACAGTAACAAACTTCGGTTTTTTGCGTTAAGTAAGGAAACTGCAAGAAATTGAGGTTTTCTGCTCATGTTTGTGTACCAATGCCTTGCTGTGACAGCGAGGCATTGGTACATTTAGGACAATTTTTGTCTTCTAAATTTTTGCAGGATGAGCGAAGAATATGTTTAAAAAACTTCGTGGCATGTTTTCTAACGACCTATCTATCGATTTAGGTACTGCCAACACTCTAATTTACGTAAAAGGACAGGGCATCGTCCTTGATGAACCTTCTGTAGTTGCTATTCGTCAAGATCGTGTAGGTTCTGCAAAAAGCGTTGCTGCTGTAGGCCATGCGGCAAAACAGATGCTTGGTCGTACTCCGGGCAACATCTCAGCAATCCGCCCAATGAAAGACGGCGTTATTGCTGACTTCTACGTAACAGAAAAAATGCTTCAGCACTTCATTAAGCAAGTGCACGATAACAGCATCCTTAAACCAAGCCCTCGTGTACTGGTTTGTGTTCCTTGTGGTTCTACTCAAGTTGAGCGCCGTGCGATTCGTGAATCAGCACTAGGTGCTGGCGCACGTGAAGTTTACCTAATTGACGAGCCAATGGCGGCGGCAATCGGTGCTGGTCTGCGCGTATCTGAGCCAACAGGTTCAATGGTGGTCGATATCGGTGGTGGTACAACCGAAGTTGCGGTTATCTCACTAAACGGTGTGGTTTACTCTTCTTCTGTACGTATCGGTGGTGACCGCTTTGATGAAGCCGTGATCAACTACGTGCGTCGTAACTACGGCAGCTTGATCGGTGAAGCAACCGCTGAAAAGATCAAACACGAAATCGGTTCTGCTTACCCTGGTGATGAAGTTCAAGAGATCGAAGTTCGCGGTCGTAACCTTGCAGAAGGTGTGCCACGTAGCTTTAGCCTGAACTCAAACGAAATCCTAGAAGCGCTGCAAGAGCCGCTATCAGGCATCGTATCTGCAGTGATGGTTGCGCTTGAGCAATGTCCACCAGAGCTAGCGTCTGATATCTCTGAAAACGGTATGGTACTAACAGGTGGTGGTGCACTACTGAAAGACCTAGACCGTCTACTAATGGAAGAAACAGGTATTCCTGTGGTTATCGCTGAAGACCCACTTACATGTGTGGCTCGTGGTGGTGGTAAGGCACTAGAAATGATCGACATGCACGGTGGCGATCTATTCTCTGAAGAATAAAGTGTTAGGTGAAGTCCACTCGGGCTTCACCTTCATTTCCTCACTCTGTAATTTCAATCTGCTCCATACCTAGAATCACACTATGTCGTATTCTTAGGTTGCCAAGTAAGGCTCAATAATCATGGTAGCAATCAGGTTAAAAACAAGATGAAACCGATTTTTGGCAGAGGCCCATCTCTGCAATTGCGTCTGTTTTTTGCTGTCATCGTGTCGGCGAGCTTAATGCTGGCTGATAACCGTCTAGATACGTTTTCCAACGTCCGATACCTATTGAACAGTATGGTTGCTCCTATTCAGTATGCAGCCAATATGCCTCGTAGCATGTTTGATGGAATGTTCGAGCGTTTAAACACTCGTCAGGCATTGATTGAAGGCAATCGCAATTTGAAGCGCGAAGTGCTTCGCCTGAAGAGCGAGCTGATCTTGCTCGACCAATATAAAGAAGAAAACCAACGCCTGCGCAAACTGCTCGGCTCTTCCTTCGTCCGTGACGAGAAGAAAGTCGTGACAGAAGTGATGGCCGTTGATACATCACCATATCGTCACCAAGTGGTGATTGATAAAGGCCGTATTGATGGTGTGTACGTTGGCCAACCTGTTATCAACGAGAAAGGTATCGTTGGTCAGGTGACGTTTGTTGCGGCGCATAACGCACGCGTATTGCTGCTAACAGATGCGAAAAACGCAATTCCAGTTCAGGTAATTCGTAATGATATTCGCGTGATCGCTTCCGGTAATGGTGAAGTGGATGAAATCCAGTTGGAACACATCCCAACCAGTACTGATATCCAAGTAGGTGATTTGCTGGTGACATCGGGTCTTGGTGGTATCTACCCAGAAGGCTACCCGGTTGCGACAGTCACGAATGTCGATCATGACACTCGCCAAGAGTTTGCATCGATCAAAGCGGAGCCAGTGGTTGAGTTTGATCGTCTGCGCTACTTGTTGTTGATTTGGCCGAATGAAGACCGTCAACATAAAGTACTGCAATCCAATGTAGAAGAAGGTTCAGAACAAGAGGTAACCGATGGCCAATAGTGTATTAAGAAGTCGAATGGTCATCGGCGTCAGCTTCTTCGTTGCGCTAGTTCTACAAACCATTCCATGGCCGGGCGTACTCGATTTGTTGCGCCCATCATGGCTGTTCCTAGTGACCTGTTACTGGGTGTTGGCATTGCCGCACCGTGTCAATGTTGGTACCGCTCTGATCTTAGGTTTGTTGTGGGACATTTTGATTGGCTCGACGCTCGGGATCCGAGGGATGATGATGTCGATCATTATCTATTTGGTGGCATTAAACTTCTTGGTGATCCGTAACATGGCATTATGGCAACAATCTATTTTGATTGCCTTTTTTACCGTGCTACTAGAGCTTCTCATATTCTGTGGGGAATATTTGAACCAGGACGTAGTATTTAATCCATTATCCCTGTGGACTGCAGCAATAAACTGTATACTTTGGCCATGGATGTTTTTATTAATGCGACGCGTCCGTCGCGCATGGCACGTAAGGTAGCGTTGTGAAAAAGGGCTTATCCCTCGTACTCGCATCGGGTTCTCCGAGAAGAAAAGAGCTGCTTGCTCAGTTAGATTATGACTTTGATATTGTGCTTCCTGATATAGAGGAAGCCAAACAAGACCACGAGCAAGCAAAAGACTATGTGTTGCGTCTTTCTTTGGAAAAAGCTCAAGCAGGCTTAGCGATGGCTAAGCCTGATTCCGTTGTATTGGGCTCCGATACTGTAGTGGTATGCGATAACCACGTGCTAGAAAAGCCAAAAAGTTTCGAAGATTCAAAACGCATGCTCAGTAATTTATCCGGCCGTCAGCATCAAGTAATGACGGCGGTGAGCGTCGTATCAAAAGAACAACAACACTCAGTGGTCGTTATCACTGACGTGTGGTTCAAAACACTGACTGAAGAAGAAATAGAACGATACTGGCAGTCAGGCGAACCATGCGATAAAGCTGGAAGTTATGGTATTCAAGGACTCGGTGGGCGCTTCGTCACCCGAATCGAAGGCAGTTATCACGCCGTAGTAGGCTTACCTTTGTTCGAAACCGATCAGCTAATTCAAGAATTTTTATAATTGTTTTGAGGTGTGCACATGAGTGCAGAATTGCTGCTTAACGTGACCCCGAGTGAAACTCGTGTGGCCATGATTGAAGGTGGAGTGCTACAAGAAGTTCATATAGAACGAGAATCGCGCCGCGGCATTGTTGGCAATATTTACAAAGGCAAAGTGAGCCGAGTATTGCCGGGCATGCAAGCGGCGTTTGTCGATATTGGTCTAGATAAAGCGGCATTCTTGCACGCGTCAGACATCGTTCCGCACACCGAATGTGTGGCAGAGAACGAAAAGCAACAGTTCCAAGTGCGTGATATTTCTGAGCTGGTTCGCCAAGGACAGGATATTGTTGTACAGGTGGTTAAAGACCCGCTAGGTACCAAGGGCGCTCGTCTGACGACTGATATCACCCTTCCTTCGCGTTATCTTGTTTTTATGCCGGGAGCGAGCCATGTTGGTGTTTCTCAGCGTATTGAAAGCGAAAGTGAGCGTGAGCGTCTGAAGAAAGTCGTCAATCACTACTGTGATGAGCACGGTGGCTTTATCATTCGTACCGCTGCAGAAGGTGCAGACGAAAAAGAGCTTTCTCAAGATGCGGCATTTTTGAAGCGTTTATGGCAGAAGGTGATGGAGCGTCGTGCGAAGTATAAAACTCGCTCGACCTTGTACGGTGAGCTAGGCTTAGCCCAGCGCATTCTACGTGATTTTGTTGGCACTGAATTGGACAAAATCATGGTCGACTCTCGCCTAGAGTATGAGAACCTAAAAGAGTTTACCTCTGAGTACGTGCCTGAGCTAACAGACAAGCTTGAGCTATACGAAGGTGACAAGCCGATCTTCGACATGTACGACACAGAGAACGAAATCCAACGTTCTTTGGAGCGTAAGGTTGAGCTTAAATCTGGTGGCTACCTAATCATCGATCAAACTGAAGCGATGACAACGGTCGACATCAATACCGGTGCGTTTGTTGGTCGTCGTAACCTTGAAGAAACCATCTTCAACACCAACGTCGAAGCAACCCAAGCGATTGCCCGTCAACTGCGCCTGCGTAACTTAGGCGGTATCATTATTATCGACTTCATCGATATGTTATCGGACGAACATCGTAAGCGTGTACTAGCTTCGCTTGAGACTGCCTTGTCAAAGGACCGTGTAAAAACCAACATTAACGGCTTTACTCAGCTAGGCTTAGTTGAGATGACTCGTAAGCGTACGCGCGAAAGTATTGAACATATCTTATGTTCTAGCTGTCCTACTTGTGAAGGTCGCGGCAGCGTGAAGACTGTTGAGACCGTGTGTTACGAGATCCTACGTGAAATCACTCGAGTGAATCGAGCGTATGATGCAGACAACTTCGTTGTGTACGCATCGCCATACGTAGCCGAAACACTACTGGGTGATGAATCCCATGCACTAGCTGAACTCGAAGTATTTATTGGTAAGCAAGTTCGTATTCAAGCTGAACCCCTGTACATTCAGGAGCAGTTTGACGTCGTCATGATGTAATTGGAAAATTTGTGAATTCTGGTTTTAACCGTTTCGGGCGTTTCTGCGCGTGGACGTTGGTCACTCTGTTGGTGCTTCTGGCCATTTTAGTGACCACACTGCGCGTAGCATTGCCACAACTTAACCACTTCCAAGATGAGATCAAAACCTGGGTCAAGCAAGGCACTGGTTTTGACTTTTCTATCACCAGCGTTGCTGGTTCTTGGCGTAACAGCCATCCCTCTATCGCACTGCAAGGTTTAGAAGCGAATCTGCCGAACAACCAAGATGCTCGTTTTGCAGTGGATGAAATCCATATTGAATTCGATCTTATTCAATCTCTTTTGCAGTTTAAGCCCGTGGTTGCGGACTTAACGATTGATGATTTAGCGTTAGATATTCGCACTGTCGACCTGTTGTCGAAATCAGAAGGCAAAGAACCGCAAGCGAATGTCAGCCAAAATGAAACCAAGCTGATTGATCAACTCGACTCTCTATTGTTACGCCAGTTTAAAGACTTCACTATCACTGATTCTCGCATCTGGTATAAATCTGTGTCAGGTGAAACACGCCGCTTGGATATCGAACAGTTACGCTGGAGTAACCAAGGTAAACACCACCTAGCAGAGGGTACGGTAAGTATTGCTGACGCCAGTCTTAACTCGTTATTGGTGCGTGCCAACTTTAAAGATTACGGCTCGTTGCGTGATGTATCGGGCGAATTTTATATAAGTGCCAAAGACGTGTCTGTGACGCCTTGGCTAACCACTTACATGCAAGAACAATCGGGTGTTGAGTCAGGGAAAGTGAGCCTCAATACTTGGCTGACATTGAGACATAGCCAACCGAGTTATGCTTACGTCGACTTACAACCTTCTGAACTGGTTTGGAATGAGAATGGCCATCATGATCTTCTGATCGAATCTGGTATTTTCAAGCTACTGCCCGATAAAGAGGGGTGGAAAGTAAATGGTCACTCACTTCAAATCCGCACGGATGACAGACCATGGCCAAAGCTAGATGTTGCTTTTGATTGGCAACCAGAAGGCTGGTTACTCAACCTTTCTCAATTGGATATTGAAGCGCTAACCCCGTTAATTAAATTAGCACCGAAGTCAGAATCCACCACGGATTTACTCGACAAGCTTGCGCCAAAAGGGCGTGTAGAAGACATCCGTCTGTCGATGAATGGCAGCTTAGATACGTTGCGTTATTCTGCCGAACTGGAAGAGCTAGGCTTAACGCAATGGGAACTGCTTCCTGGCTTTAGTCATGTGCAAGGCAAGGTGTCGGGTAACTTAGATCAAGCAAAAGCGAAAGTGACCGTTATTGATGATGTGTTTCCGTATGGAGATGTATTTCAAGCGCCGTTGAACATTAAGCAAGGTGAGGTCGACATCATCTGGCAGCAAGATGAAGCAGGATGGCGTTTATGGTCCGATAAAGTGACGGCGGCTACACCGGATCTGCAAGTGCTGGGTGCGTTCCGTCTCGACTTCCCGAAACAACAAAGCCCATTCCTGTCGTTTTATGCCGAAGCCGACCTCTACAACGCGGGTGAAACTTGGCGTTATCTGCCGACGTTAGCGCTTGGGCAAGATCTGACAGACTATCTCTCTACTGCGATTCAAGGTGGCAAGGTCAATACTGCTAAGCTGCTTTGGTATGGCGAGCTAGGTGACTTCCCGTATAAAGCGCATAACGGTATGTTCCAAGCATGGGTTGGTTTGAAGAACGCGAAGTTCAGCTTTGATACTGCTTGGCCGACCATCACAGATTTACAGCTCGATTTATTGTTTGAAAATGACGCCATGTATTTGGATTCGAAGTCTGCCACGTTAAATGGCGTGAAAGCGAAGCGAATCACAGGTCGTATTCCTGAGCTTGCAGAAGGTGGCCACATTGAGATTGAAGCCAAAGCAAGCGCACCGGGTAATGAAGTTCGTGACTACATGATGGCGACGCCACTGGTTGACTCCGTGGGAGCTGCATTGACCGCACTGCAAGTCAGTGGTCCGGTCTATTCTGAGTTCCAACTTAATATCCCATTTGATACCGAGAAAGACGCTCGCGCTTGGGGCTATGCGGATCTTAAGAATAACCGCGTAGATATCGATGCGCCGCCGATGACGTTAGAAAACGCAACCGGTCGCATCAAGTTCGACAATGACGTTGTGACCACTTCGGGTCTCTCTGCTGAACTATTGAAGCAGCCAATCTCACTGGACTTCCGCGGTGAGAATGCGGAACAAGGCTATAACGTAACCATTAATACCCTTGGTGATTGGGAGGTAAACCCGCTTAAACCTTACCTTGGTGAGCGTTGGTTGAGTCTGGTGTCTGGTCACGCTCCTTGGCAAATGGATATCGACCTACAACTCAACGATGTTGGCTTTACCTACCAAGTGGATGTGCTTGCTCAACTTAGCCAGTTAACCAGTGAATATCCTTATCCGCTGGCGAAAAAACGTGGCGAGAAAGGGCAAGCGAAGCTGCAAGCTTCTGGTAACCAAGAAAGCATTTCTGCGCGATTACAAATTCCGAATGCGAAGTACCAGACTGAAATCGATATTTCTGGCGACGTACCTCAGTTAACGGCGACTAATCTTGTGGTTGGCAATGGTGGCTTCAAGATCAGCCCAGTCGTCGGGCACGATGCCTCGATTCGTCTAGATGATTTGAGTCTTGATAAGTGTTCAGACTTAATGCACGTTCCTCAAAGCACGACGCAGTCAGTACTTTCGAGTATGAAAACGCCGACGATTCCTGTACCTACGCGCGTGAGTATGGACGTACAAAACTTAGAACTTGGTGGGATTGAGTTCCATGACGTGAACTTAAATGCGCGTAAGAAGAACTTAAGCTGGCAGCTTGATGTAGATAGTCAGGAAGTAAAAGGTAAAGCGAACTACCTCAAGCCGTCTGAGCTGTCTGTTTCACTGGATCATCTACATTTGTATATTCCGGGCTTCGATGAGATGACCAAAGAGCGAGGTTCCTTGTTTGCCAGCGAAGATCAAGCGGCACCGCTTATCTCAAACTTTGACCGCAAGTTCCATGCAGAGATGCCAAACTTAACCTTGAGCATCGATGACTTTTGGTTGCAGGGCTATAAAGTCGGCAAAGTGAATGTGGATGTGGCACGCGCTAACAACCGCCTTGAATGGAAGAATGTAAACTTTAGCAGTGGCCAAAACCGTGTGGATATGAGCGGATGGTGGGAACTGACGAAAGATCGTAGTCATTCAAATCTAACCATGAAGGTGAAAGGTGAGAACAACAGTGATTTGATGGAGCGTTTTGGTATTACCTCAGGCATTCAGCAGGCACCGTTTGAAATCAATGCCAAGTTGGATTGGGATGGTGCACCTTGGTCGATGAAGACGCAAAGTTTACAAGGTGACGTGTCTACCGAATTCGGAAAAGGCGTGATCACTGAAGTCAGCGGCGCCGCTCGATTGCTTGGCCTATTCAGCCTCGACTCTATCATTCGTAAGATGCAGCTCGACTTTACCGACGTATTCGACAAGGGCATGGCCTTTAACTCGATTACGGGGACAGGCAAAATCCAAGATGGTGTGTTTATCACTAACGATATCGAGATGGATGCCCTTGCTGGTGAGATGAAAATCCGCGGTATTGCTGATATGAATACCCGTTTGGTGGATGCGGAAGTGAACTTCACCCCAGACATTACTTCAGGTATCCCAATGCTGACCGCCTTTGCGGTAGCGCCTCAAACGGCATTGTATGTGCTGGCGATTTCGACGGTTATCTCTCCTGTGGTGGAAGTTTTCACACAAGTAAATTACGAAGTGAAAGGTCCGCTTGATTCACCGACTGTAAAAGAGGTTTCGCGAAGCAAGGGCGAATACAAGTTGCCAGAAAAACTGCGTGAGCAAGCGAAGTAATTGCGCAGTTGATCTTCTGACGAACAAGGAATAGAAAACATGGAACGTGTTGGCATCATTCAAATGACATCGGGTCCAGATATCGAGCAGAATCTGGACTTCATTGCTAAGCAATGTGCCTTGGCTGCTGAGCAAGGTGTGAAGCTGGTTGTGACACCAGAAAACACCACACAATTTGCCAACCGAGAGGTTTATCACCAGAATGCAGAAGCCTTAGGTGATGGTCCAATTCAGCAGCGTTTATCTGATATCGCACAGCACCACCAACTGACTTTAATTGTGGGCAGCATGCCGATTTGCGCTGAGCAAGGTGTTACCACGACGACATTGGTCTTCTCACCGCAAGGCGAGCGTATTGCTCATTACGATAAGCTGCATATGTTTGACGTGGATGTCGCCGATGGGCATGGCAGTTATCGTGAATCGGATACCTTTGCCGCGGGCAATCGCATCGTGACGGCAGAGACCAATATTGGTACGGTAGGCTTAAGTATTTGCTACGACGTACGCTTTCCTGAATTGTTTAAAGCGTTACGCTTAGCAGGGGCTCAAATTATAGTTGTACCCGCTGCCTTTACCGCGGTAACGGGAGAAGCACATTGGGAAGTGTTACTTCGAGCGCGTGCCATTGAAACCCAATGCTGGATTCTTGCCTGCGGGCAAACGGGAACGCACCCATGTGGCCGTCAAACTTGGGGGCATTCCATGGTGATTGACCCTTGGGGAGGCGTTCACCAACAATTGAATGACCAAGTAGGCTTGCTGGTGGCTGAGATAGATTTGTCACACAACCAGCAAGTAAGGCAGAATATGCCGCTGACTCAACACAGTCGCTTTCAAAATGAATTGAAACGGAAATAAAAGAGCTAACTATGAGCATAAACCAAATAGAACAGGCACTCCTTGCCCCAAACGGTCTGACAGAGCAAGACATCGCTGACACACTAGCGAGCATTGCGACGCGCCAGATCGATTATGCGGACATTTACTTTCAGTCCAGCTGGCACGAGTCTCTGGTTCTAGAAGACAGCATCATTAAAGATGGCTCTTTCAATATTGACTGTGGTGTCGGTGTACGAGCAGTCACAGGCGAAAAAACCGGTTTCGCCTATTCAGACCAAATTCAACTAGACGGTTTGAAGCAAAGTGCTATTGCCGCGCGTGGTATTGCGCAGCAAGGCCAAAATGGCAAAGTGCATGCATTCAAACGTTCTGATAACCAAGCTTACTACGATGCGGTAAACCCATTAGCAAGCTGGGAAAAGCAACAAAAAACCGAACTGTTGTTGTCTCTGGACGCGTATATCCGTACCAAAGAGCCACTCATCAAAGAAGTATCTATCAGCATCAGCGGTGTGCATGAGCAAATGTTGGTTGCTGCAACCGACGGTACTTACGCTGGTGACATTCGTCCGCTTGTCCGTCTATCAATCAGTGTTCTTGCTGAAAAAGGCGATCGCCGTGAACGCGGTAGCGCTGGTGGCGGTGGTCGTTTCGGTTACGACTTCTTCCTGTCTGAAACGAACGGCGTGAAACAAGCCTTCCAATTCGCTGATGAAGCGATTCGTATGGCGCTAGTGAACCTAGAAGCAGAAGCTGCACCTGCAGGCATGATGCCTGTGGTACTTGGCTCTGGCTGGCCGGGCGTATTGCTGCACGAAGCGGTAGGTCACGGTTTAGAGGGTGACTTCAACCGTAAAGAGTCGTCAGTATTCTCTGGCAAGATGGGTGAGCAAGTGACGTCTCCGCTTTGTACTATCGTGGATGATGGCACGCTGAAAGACCTACGCGGATCATTGAACGTCGATGATGAAGGTGTGAACGGTCAATACAACACGCTTATCGAAAATGGTGTGCTTAAGGGTTACATGCAAGACAAGCTAAACGCACGCCTAATGGGTGTAAACCCAACAGGTAATGGCCGCCGTGAATCTTACGCGCATTTGCCAATGCCACGTATGACCAATACTTACATGCTACCGGGCGAGCACACACCAGAAGAGCTTATCTCTACGGTGAAGAAAGGTCTGTACGCACCAAACTTCGGTGGCGGTCAGGTGGACATCACTTCTGGTAAGTTCGTGTTCTCAGCATCAGAAGCGTACTTGATTGAAGATGGTAAAATCACTCGCCCAGTGAAAGGCGCAACGCTGATTGGCTCTGGTATTGAAGCGATGCAGCAAGTTTCTATGGTGGGTAACGACCTAAGCATCGACAGAGGCGTTGGCGTGTGTGGTAAGGCGGGTCAAAGTGTGCCGGTTGGCGTTGGTCAGCCTACATTGAAGCTCGATTCCATCACCGTGGGCGGTACTGAGTAAGCATTAACTACCAATTAGCTATGACGTTAAAGATCGTCATTCCCTACCGCGACGAAGGAGCTATGATAGGGAATCTCGACTTTTAGCCTAGAGCATCAAACGTTAAGCGATTAAAGAATAAAAGAGCGCTCACTGAGCGCTCTTTTTGTTTTTAAGGGGAGGTAAATCGCTACTATAGGTTCTCTTCCGCAAATTCAGCCAAGCGACTTCGCACCACACCATTGAGGTGAATATTGGCGCTGCCTTCAAAGTTCTTGAAGCGTTCAACCATATACGTCAAACCAGACGTCACTGGCGTGAGGTAATGAGAGTCAATCTGTGCCAAGTTACCCGAACACACAATCTTGGTGCCTTCACCACAACGGGTGATGATGGTTTTGATTTGTGAAGCGGTTAAGTTCTGACACTCATCGAGTAGGACAAATGCATTCTGGATCGAGCGGCCACGCATAAAGTTGATCGATTTAAACTGAATGTTGGCTTTATCGCAGATGTACTTCATCGAACCTTCGGTGCAATGGTCGTTCTTGTGCAGCGCTTCCAAGGTATCGGTCACCGCTGCTAACCAAGGCATCATTTTCTCTTCTTCCGACCCCGGCAAGAAACCAATCGACTCACCAATGTCTGGCGTGTTACGCGTTACGATGATCTTATCGAACATGCCTTTTTCAATGGTTTGTTCCAATGCCGCAGCCATGGCAA
Source organism: Vibrio sp. D173a (assembly GCF_030248475.1). Classification (NCBI taxonomy): domain Bacteria; kingdom Pseudomonadati; phylum Pseudomonadota; class Gammaproteobacteria; order Vibrionales; family Vibrionaceae; genus Vibrio; species Vibrio sp. D173a. Next base: position 25,029 of record NZ_JAHGAH010000128.1, on the reverse strand, counting down.
GGAGCGTTTTACCACTACCTGCGGCACCAGTCAGAATCACCAAATCAATATCAGGGTCGAGTAGGGCATCCATCGCCATGCCTTGGTAGATATTTTTCGGTGTAATGTCCCAAGCGCGACGATGCATCATGCGCTCACGACTCAGATCGAGCAGCGTAACCTTATCCTCATTGATGGTTTCTACTCGTCCTACAAAATCACTCTCTTCATCAATCACGTATTGGTTGATAAAGGTCGGCTCGAACGGTTCGCGGCTGAGTTTATGGAACGTTTTTCCACCCAGCGCGTAACTATCAACTTCGTCCACACCACTCCAAAAGTCGCCTTCACGTTGTTGGAAGCCTTTGGTGAGGTATTGGACATCATCAATCAGTTGATCCGTACGATAGTCTTCAACGAAGCGTACACCAGCACCTTTGGCTCTTAAACGCATGTTGATGTCTTTGGTTACGAGCACAACTTCTCGTGGTGCACGTTTGTTTTGCAGATAAAGCACCGCATTGAGTATGCGGTTGTCACCGGCTTTGTCGGCGAAAGCTTTGACGGTTTCCTGCAACTCGAAGTCCGCCAAAATAGAGATGGTGCCTTGGCTTGGGTTATCTTTAGAAACCGGAATACCTTCTGAGATTTCATCCGGTGTTGCGTCTCTAAACAGATCTTCCAAAGCGCGAATCGCAACGCGTGCATCCCTTGCTACATCACGTTTACTGTCTTTGATTCGGTCGAGTTCTTCCAACACAGTCATTGGGATGACGACATCGTGTTCTTGGAAAGAGAAGATGGCGAAGGGTTCATGAAGAAGAATGTTGGTATCAAGTACAAACAGTTTCCGATCGGTATCGCCCATAGCGTCTCCTTGCCGCAGCGCGGCTTTGCTGGCTAGTAGCTAAGAAGGAACAGTCTTCCTAACTCTGATTGCTTGCAATAGAGGTTGTCGGGCAATGTCGGTTAGTGCGCAACCGAGTAGCAAGACAACTTACTGCAAACCCGTGTTGATCCTAATCGTGTACTAAATGCGCTCATATCATGTTTGATGACTCTAAGCGCCCCTCAATAGAAGTATACGTAAAATTTACTTCTTACAACTTAATAATTGTCATGAGTTTTTTACAATTTGATTGCATTCCTAATTTAGGAAAAAAAGTTGCCCCTCTGGGCGGTTTCGGCGTGACCTAAATCACAGCTTCAAGTAAGATTAGCGACCTTTTTCTGCGTATAGGCTACGCCCGATTTATCATGTTCAGTTGGCTTAAAAATGCACTGCGCAAAGTGGCATGACAAGCACGATTGGCATAGCAGAAGCCAGAATCAGATCTAAACTTATTATCCATGCCCATCGGGATGGGTAGAGACCAACAAGAAACAACAACGAGGTAGTCAATTCATGACATTTGCTTTGGGGCAGCGCTGGATTAGCGATACGGAAAGCGATTTAGGTTTAGGTACCGTAGTAGCAATGGATGCTCGTACTGTGACATTGATGTTTGCAGCATCAGAGGAAAACCGAGTTTACGCACGTAACGATGCACCAGTTACCCGAGTAACGTTCAACGTCGGTGATGTCATCGATTGCCAAGAAGGTTGGTCATTAAAAGTTGAAGAAGTACTGGAAGATGAAGGTCTATACACCTATTTCGGTACTCGTGAAGACACGCAAGAAACGGCGATAGTGTTGCGTGAAATCTTCCTAAGCAACCACATTCGTTTTAACAAGCCGCAAGACAAGTTGTACGCAGGTCAAATCGACCGCATGGACAACTTTGTACTTCGCTACCGTGCACTACAAAACCAATTTGAGCAACACAAGAGCCCAATGCGTGGTCTGTGTGGCATGCGTGCAGGCTTGATCCCTCATCAGCTTTATATCGCACATGAAGTGGGTCGTCGTCACGCGCCTCGCGTATTGCTAGCGGATGAAGTTGGTCTGGGTAAAACCATCGAAGCGGGCATGATCATCCACCAGCAAGTGCTGTCAGGTCGTGCTGAACGTATCCTTATCGTGGTGCCCGAGACACTGCAACACCAGTGGCTTGTTGAGATGATGCGTCGTTTCAACCTGCACTTCTCTATCTTTGATGAAGAGCGTTGTATTGAAGCGTTCGCAGAAGCTGAAAACCCATTTGATACGCAGCAATATGTGCTGTGTTCACTGGATTTCCTACGTAAGAGCCGCAAGCGTTTCGAGCAAGCGCTAGAAGGCGAGTGGGATCTATTGGTTGTCGATGAAGCGCACCACTTAGAATGGAGCCAAGACAAACCAAGCCGCGAATACCAAGTGGTAGAAGGCTTGGCAGAACGCACTGCGGGTGTGCTACTGCTAACGGCAACACCAGAGCAGCTAGGTCGTGAGAGCCACTTCGCTCGTCTACGTCTGCTAGACCCAGATCGCTTCTACGATTACGACGCATTCGTTGAAGAAGAAGAGCAATACGCACCTGTAGCGGATGCTATCACGTCGGTATTCTCTGGTGAGAAACTGCCTGACGAAGCGAAAAATCAAATTACGGAACTGCTTTCTGAGCAAGACGTTGAGCCGCTATTCCGCATTATCGAAAGCGACAGCGATGAAGAAGCGAAAGCGTCAGCGCGCCAAGAACTGATCGACAACCTGATGGACCGTCACGGTACAGGTCGCGTTCTGTTCCGTAACACGCGTGCAGCGATCAAAGGCTTCCCGAAGCGTAACGTGCATCTAATGCCAATGGACATCACGCAGCAGTACACCACGTCAATGCGTGTATCAGGCATGATCGGTGGCAAGATGACGCCAGAAGCACGCGCGGTGAAGAACCTTTATCCAGAAGAAATCTTCCAAGAATTTGAAGGCGAAGATTCAAGCTGGTGGCAGTTCGACTCACGTGTTAACTGGCTACTTGAGAAAGTAAAAGAGAAGCGCAGCGACAAAGTGCTGGTTATCGCTTCTCGTGCAAGTACTGCGCTGCAACTTGAGCAGGCACTGCGTGAGCGTGAAGGTATTCGTGCAACTGTATTCCACGAAGGCATGTCGATTCTTGAGCGTGACAAAGCAGCGGCTTACTTCGCGCAAGAAGAGGGTGGCGCGCAGGTTCTTATTTGTAGTGAAATTGGCTCAGAAGGTCGTAACTTCCAGTTTGCTAACCAACTTGTGATGTTCGATTTGCCGTTCAACCCAGACTTGCTAGAGCAACGTATTGGTCGTCTGGACCGTATCGGTCAGAAGCGTGATATCGACATCCATGTACCTTACCTAAAAGGCACATCACAAGCGATCCTTGCGCGTTGGTTTGATGAAGGTCTAAATGCGTTTGCTGAAACCTGTCCAACAGGTCGCGCTGTTTACGATAAGTACTCTGATGCTCTGATTGAAATGCTGGCGTCTGGCGATGTTTCAAACCTTGATGAAGTGATTGAAGAATCAGCGAAGATGAACAAAGAGCTGAAATCACAACTTGAGCAAGGTCGTGACCGTCTGTTAGAGATGCACTCAAACGGCGGTGATAAAGCGCAGCAGATTGTTGAGAAAATCTCATCGACAGATGGTGATACAAACCTAGTGACGTTCGCATTGTCTCTGTTCGACACCATTGGCTTGAACCAAGACGACAAAGGCGAAAACGCACTTGTGGTAACGCCATCTGAGCACATGATGGTGCCAAGCTACCCAGGCTTGCCATACGAAGGTGCGACTATCACATTTGACCGTGATACAGCACTATCTCGTGAAGACATGCACTTCATCAGTTGGGAACACCCAATGATTCAAGGCGGTATTGATCTGCTGATGAGCGAAGGTGTGGGTACCTCTGCGGTTTCTCTGCTGAAGAACAAAGCGCTACCAGTGGGTACTATCCTACTTGAGTTGGTTTACGCGGTGGATGCACAAGCACCAAAACGCAGTGGCATTACTCGTTTCCTACCGAAGACGCCAATTCGCATGATGATGGATGCTCGTGGTAACGATCTGTCTTCTCAGGTTGAGTTTGAAGGCTTCAACCGTCAGCTTAGCCCGGTAAACCGTCACCTAGGCAGCAAGCTAGTGACATCAGTACAGAAAGACATTCACAGCCTAATCGAAGCGGGTGACGCATTGGTTGAGCAGAAAGTGGAAGAAGTTCGCAAGCAAGCGCATCAAGACATGCAACAAAGCTTGAATGCCGAGCTTGAGCGTCTACAAGCACTGAAAGCGGTTAACCCGAACATCCGTGATGAAGAAATTGAATCGATTGAAGAGCAAATCAAAGAGCTAACAGGTTACATCAACCAAGCTCAGGTCCAGCTAGATTCGCTACGTCTGATTGTGGTCAGCCACAACTAATCAGCGTTCAAACGCACGAAAAAAGGTCTTCAATTGAAGACCTTTTTCTTTACCTGAGCTTGGTTTATCTCAGCGGTTCGGTTAATCGCTTGTAGCTAATTACATTAGCCACTTCCACCAAATAAACAGCGCTAAGAAGCCGAATAAGTAAATCAAGCCAGCAATCGACAACCACTTCAATTTACGACCCAGCGCTAATGGCTTAGGTAAGTCGGTTTTGCTCACCAGAATGTAGTTCAGTAGCGCGAAGAACGGTGTCGTCATAAACGCCAGTACCATGGCAAAGTTCAGCATTGGTAGTAGTGCTGAAGCCCAGAACACCACAATACCTAATGCCAATACCGATACCGTTAGCATGATCGCTGACGTGGCTTTCGGGTTAGTCTCTGGTTGTGAACGCAGCAGGCGCTGAGAGTCTGAAATGACACGTGAGTAGCCATCAATTACCGTAATCGTACTACCGAAGATGCAGAAGAACGCAATCACCGCAATTAGGTAGCGTGACCACTCACCAATAGTCGCAGCGTACAAGCCGACTAGCTGGTGGGAGAAGCCCACGCCAGAGCTTTTAAGCTCGATGCCTGAGCCGTGTAGCATCAACGCACCTAGCGATACAAATACCAAAGCCAGTACCGCTGTGCCAATGTAGCCGACGTTGAAATCAAACAGGGCAGATTTTGCAGTAACTTCTTGTTGGCTAGTTTGGCGCTTTAACCACGCAGACGTTAAACAAGAGATTTCGATTGGAGCAGGCATCCAGCCCATGGTCACAACGATAAAGCCGATTGCTGCAATTGACCACGGAGAAGGGGATTCAAAGTTCGCAACAGGCTCTACAGGGTTACCAAATGCAATCGCTACTGCTAGTAATGTCGCAATGGTCAGTACGGTCATGATGACTTTCGAGAGCGTATCCAGCGCTTTGTAATGACCAGCAAATAGGATCACCAAACACGTGACCAATACAATGATGCTGAGTGACGCCATCGACAATGAAAATGGAATGAAGTAACCCAACAAGCTCGCACTGAACATTAGAAGGGCTGCTGTATTGATCACCGCAGAAACGGAGCTGAGAAACAAGAACAGCCATAAGTATGGGCGACCTAGCTTAGCGTAGCCTTCAACCAAGGTTTTGCCTGTACCCATGGTGTACTGCACGCCTGCTCGGAAAAATGGGTATTTAAAAAGGTTTACCAGCAGGATAAGCACGGCGAGTTGCCAGCCATAAATGGCACCAGCTTTTGTTGAAGCTACAAGGTGAGAACCACCTACTGCTGCTGAAGCCATGAGAATGCCGGGACCCAACGAGCGTACAAATTGGGATATTTTGGATTGGGGTTGATCTGGTACTGCAGATTCCATTTGTTATTGTCCTTGTTCATCAACGATAAACTATAAGTAACATGCCTAGTATGGTTGTCAATTTAATTTTACAACTTGTTTTGTTTTTATTTTTATTGGTAATTTGACTTGTTAGCTTTCGTTATTTCAAAAAGTTATATCGCCCGTTGTTGGTGAGAAAATTAAACGTGTTTTGTGCATGCATCTTGAAGGCTCTTGGGTATAATCAGCGCGTTTTTATTCTGTAGAGATCCTGCCCATGGCAATGCTTGAGTACAATCCACCAACCGACCCTTGGATTGATGTCGTTTTTGAAGATGAGCAAATTTTGGCGGTAAACAAGCCATCTGGTTTGCTCTCTGTGCCGGGGCGTCTCGCTGAGCACTATGACAGTATGTGGAGTCGACTCACTGAGCAGTATCCAGATATTCAAGTCGTGCATCGCTTAGATATGTGCACTTCCGGTTTGATGGTTCTGGCGAAGAACAAACGTGCAGAAAGCGCGTTAAAGAAACAGTTTCAATACCGATTGACGCATAAGATTTACTACGCGCGCGTTTGGGGGCATATAGAGCAAGAAGAGGGTGAGATTGACCTGCCGCTGATTTGTGATTGGCCTAATCGTCCGTTGCAGAAAGTGTGTTTTGAAGATGGCAAACCTTCTAAGACGCTTTTCCAAGTAGCGAAGCGAGAAGAGCATCCTGATGGTTCAAAGACGACGATTGTACGTTTGTTGCCGATCACTGGTCGCTCACACCAATTGCGTGTCCACATGCAAGCATTAGGTCACCCGATTGTGGGCGATGAATTTTACGCAACTGAAGAAGCGAAAGCCTTCTCCGAGCGCCTAGAACTGCACGCCGCTGAGTTGAGCTTTTACCATCCGAAATGCCATTGGCTGCGCAGCATTTTTGTTCCTTGTGATTTTTACCCGGAAGCGGAAGCGATGATCTTTGACTATTTCGACCCAGAGCGTAAATTACCAGATTACAAAACACTGCCACGTCCATAAATTCATCTTTAGGCAGTGAACAAGGAGTTGTTATGTCACTGCCTAAAGTGGTCTTCCTCGACCGCGCGACCATCCCCGTTCAAATTCAGGTGCCCCGCCCAAGCTTTGCCCATGATTGGGTGGAATACGATCTGACTTCTCCAGAGCAAGTGATAGAGCGTCTCACTGATGCGGATATCGTTATCAGTAACAAAGTGGTGCTCGACCAAGCTGTTCTATCTCAGCTTCCTAATCTCAAGATGATTGCTGTGGCGGCCACGGGGTTCAATAACGTCGATATCAACTATTGCGCTGAGCGCAATGTTGCGGTCGCGAACGTGCGTGGCTATGCGACTCGCTCTGTGCCAGAACACGTTATCGCGATGCTGTTTGCTTTGCGCCGTAACTTGTTTGGTTATCACCAAGATATCGCAGCGGGCGAGTGGCAACGCAATAAACAGTTCTGTTTCTTTACGCATCCGATTGGAGACGTTGCAGGTAGCACTTTGGGTGTGGTTGGCAGCGGCGCATTAGGTCAAGCAACAGCAAAACTGGCACAAGCGTTAGGGATGAACGTGGTGTTTTCGGAGCGCAAAGGCGTAACGGAGTGCCGAGAAGGTTATGTTTCTTTTGCTGAGGTTCTTGAGCAAGCGGACGCCATCACGCTGCATTGTCCACTGAATGATGAAACACGTAATTTGATTGGTGAGGCAGAACTCAAGTTGATGAAGCCTACATCGGTTTTGATTAATACCGGACGTGGTGGCTTGGTGGATGAACAAGCTTTAGTGGACGGCTTAAAGCAAGGTGAGATTGCTGGTGCTGGGGTTGATGTCTTTACCCAAGAGCCCGCCAATGAGAGTAATCCGCTGATTGCCAATATGCACTTGCCGAACCTATTGCTGACGCCACACGTTGCCTGGGGCAGTGATTCATCGATTCAGCGTTTGGCTGAGATCCTGATTGAAAATATTAACGCCTTTGAGCGCGGTGAAAGTCTCAATCGCTTGGCGTAATAGCAGAAAATAGGCATGAAAAAAGCAGACACAAAGGTCTGCTTTTTACGTTCTAAGCGTTGAATTACATTTCTTCTTCAAACGCTTTAAGAATTTGGAAGATTTCACGGTAAGATTTTGCTGGTTTACCGGCTTTCTTCTCTTTCGCTGCTTGGCGAGCAAGTTGACGTAGACGTTGACGATCCGCTTCTGGGTACAGTTCCATTACGTCATCAATCGCTTTATCGCCTTCTTCCACAACGCGATCACGCAGCGCTTCTAGCTTGTGCAGAGCAGCAGTCGCTTGTGAGTGCTTGTTGCGGATTTTATCCAGTGCCGCTTGGATTGGTTCTGGATCTTCGTAACGCATTAGCTTACCAATGCGTTGTAGCTGACGACGACGCGCTTCGTTCTTAAAGCGTTGTGCATCAGCAACCGCTTCTCGTAGGTCTTCGCTCAATGGAAACTTATCTAGAACAGCTGGCTTTAAGCCTACAAGCTCTTCACCTAGCTTTTGCAGCTCTTCCATGTCTCGCTTCATCTCGGATTTACTTACCCAGATGATCTCTTCTTCTGGTTCCCATGGCGCTTTTTGATTCTTACGTGCCATTTCAGTTGCCTGTGTTTTGATTAATATTATGACTATTTTAACAAGAATCGTGGGGAGAAAGCGAAATTCTTGTTATTCTATTGTGCATCGAATACATGATGTGAAAGACAATGGATATTAAACAGCAGGTTGCTGAGCAACGTACCGAGCTAGAACAAGCCGTTTCACGTGCACTAGAAATCGCTGCGGCGAAGTCTGATGCCGCTGAAGTCGCAATCACCAAGAGCACGGGTTTGAGTGTTTCCACTCGCATGGGTGACGTGGAAAACGTTGAATTCAACAGCGATGGCGCACTGGGCATTACTGTCTACCGTGGTCAACGCAAAGGCAGCGCTTCCACATCTGACTTGAGCGAAGCAGCTATTGAGCAAACGGTATTAGCGGCGCTAGACATTGCTCAATACACATCAGAAGACCTATTCGCAGGTCCAGCTCCAAAAGAATACATGGTGAAAGAGGTGCCTGACTTAGACCTTTTCCACCCAGACGCACCCGATCCAGATTACGCTGCACAAGTTGCGATTGCAGCTGAAAAAGAAGCGCTAAACTACAGCGATGCGATTAAGCAAAGCGATGGTGCGAGCTACGACAGTCACTACGGCGTTAAGGTTTACGGTAACAGCCACGGCTTGCTAGCAAGCTATGCATCCAGCCGTCATAGCACCAGCTGTTGTGTGATTGGTGTGGGTCAAAACGGTGAGATGGAACGTGATTACAGCTACACCGTTGCGCGTCATCGTGATGATCTTTGGACACCAGAAACTGTTGGTCGCAACGCTGCAGAGAAAACCATCAGCCGCCTTGATGCGCAAAAGCTTAAGACAGGCAAATACCCGGTGATGTTTGCTGCGGATGTAGCAACAGGCTTGATTGGTCACTTAGTGATGGCAATCAGCGGTGGCAACCTATACCGTAAGTCTTCTTTCCTATTGGATCATCTTGGTAAGCAAGTATTGCCTGAGTGGTTCAACATTTCTGAGCGTCCACACGTACTGCGCGGATTGGCTTCTAGCCCGTTCGATAGCGAAGGTGTATACACACAAGATCGCGAAATCATCACCGATGGTGTATTGGCGACTTACTTGTTAACCAGCTATGCGGCTCGCAAGATGAAGATGGACCCAACAGGTCACGCTGGTGGTATCCACAACTGGTACGTGAACTCAACCGGTCAGAACTTCGAGCAAATGTTGAAAGAGCTGGGCACAGGTCTACTGGTAACAGAGACCATGGGCCAAGGCGTGAACGTTGTGACTGGCGATTACTCTCGTGGTGCTGCAGGTTTCTGGGTAGAAAACGGTGAAATCCAATACCCAGTATCTGAAATTACTATCGCGGGTAACTTGAAAGACATGTTCAATCAGATTGTGGCTGTGGGTAGCGATGTAGAAACACGCTCACAAATCCAAACGGGTTCTATCTTGTTGGATACCATGAAGGTTGCTGGTGAGTAAACTCACTAACCGCTAGATACGAAAAAGCCTGATGTGTTCATCAGGCTTTTTTATTGTTCGTAATCGACAGGTCATGACAGAGGCTAAATCATCAAGGTTGCGAGACCGAGGAAAACTGAAAGACCAATTACATCGGTCACTGTCGTTAGCGCCATGCCACCAGCGAGTGCTGGGTCGATGTTCATCTTCTTCAGTAGTATTGGGATGGTTACACCCGCAACACCTGCCACAAGTAGGTTGGTCAGCATGGCTGCCGAGATAATCCCGCCAAGCATCCAGTTACCTTTCCAAGCTACTACGATACCACCGATGATCAACGCCCACATGATGCCGTTTAGCAAGCCGATAGCCGCTTCTTTCATCAACAGCTCGCGTTTGTTCGAATCACCGATATGACCGAGTGCTAAGCCACGGATAACAAGCGCAACGGTTTGGTTACCTGCTACACCACCCATTGAAGGCACAATCGTCATTAGGACAGCAATCGCAGCCATTTGGTCTAGAGTCGCTTCAAACATGTTGGAGACAGAAGCAGCGGCCAGTGCAGCAAGTACGTTGGCACCAAGCCAAATACTACGTTTACGAGCAGACTTTACCACAGGCGCGAAGGTATCTTCGTCGTCATCCATACCCGCCATACTCATCATTGAGTGTTCGGCATCTTCACGGATAACGTCGACCACGTCATCGATGGTGATACGACCAACGAGGTGCTGATTTTCATCCACAACCGGAGCAGATACCCAGTTACGACGTTCAAACAGGCTTGCTACGTCAGAGTCGCTAGTATCAACAGTAATCGCATCATCCGCATCTTCCATCACCTCACTGACTTTGACATCAGGTTGCGTGGTGATCAGCGTCGTGATCGGTAGTTCACCGATCAGTTTGCTGTCATCATCAATCACGTATAGTGCGTCAGTTGCTTCAGGCAGTTCGCCTTTCATACGCAAATAACGCAGGACTACATCCACATCAACGTCACCACGAATGGTGATTACGTCGGTGTTCATCAGTCCACCGGCGGTATCCTCAGGGTAGGATAGGGCGGTTTCCACGCGCAGACGATCTGCACTATCCATCTGGGACAGAACTTCACGTGAGACGTCGTCGGGCAAGCTACGCAGTACGTAAGCCACGTCATCGGTGTCCATGCCTTCCGTCGCTTCTGCAAGCGCTTCAGGGGCCATTTTGGACACAAGACTGTCTTTAACGTCTTCGTTTAGCTCGTCAAGAATCTCACCGTAATCTTCTGGGTCGGTGAGTTGCCAAAGAACCTCACGACTTTTACGTGGGGAGGCTTCTAAAAGGTGGGCAATATCCTCAGGCTCCATGTCCTGAAGTTGCCGACGAACATGGACGAAGCGGCCGTTTTCCAGCGCTTCAGTGACTTCTTGGAGGGCTTGGTGAGCTTGGTCGAATTCTATTTGCTCTGCCATTCATTCCTCCCAATTCCTGATATTTACAATGCTTTGAATAATAACTTAATTCTAGGCACCTTTTAATAACAACTTATGAAAGTCGACAAAATTATTTATCGGAATTTAAGCAGGAGGTGAAACTTATGTGGGATATCTGGCTAGAGATAATAAAAAAGCGAGTGAATCACTCGCCTTCGTCAAACTTATCTTCAATCAAATGGCAAACCGCATCAAGGGCTTGCTCGGATTGATCGCCAGTGGCGTGAATGGTCACGTATTGTCCTTGGGCTGATTCCAGCATCAACAATCCCATCACGCTGTCTGCGGTCGCGGTTTTGTCTTCTTCGTTGTCGATGGTGATTACCGCGTCGAAGCTTTGTGCCAGTTCTACCAGTTTAACCGCCGCACGAGCGTGCAACCCTAAGCGGTTTTGGATCAGTACTTTACGACTTAATTCCACCGTTATTCCTTAACGTTCTTTTCCAATGAGGTGTGGCGAATTTGTACTTGGTGTCCTTTGTCAGCAAAGTACTCACCGATTTTTTGAGTGAGGTAAACCGAGCGGTGCTTACCACCAGTACAACCGATCGCAACGGTCAGGTAACTACGGTTGTTTTTCTCTAATAGTGGTAACCAAGTCTCTATAAAGCTTTCAATTTGGTATTTCAGATCAAGTACCGACTGGTGTTGCTCTAAGAAGGCGCCGATCGGGCCATCTAAACCAGTGAGAGGGCGCAGCGCTGGCTCCCAGTGTGGGTTTGGCAAGAAACGCACATCAAACACGTAATCGGCATCAGATGGTAATCCGTATTTGAAACCAAACGACTCAAACACCATGACTAAGTCTTTGCGTTCTCGGCCCTCCACACGCATACGTACGGTTTCACTGAGATCATGCAGAGATTGACCGCTACTGTTCAGAACTAAATCTGCGTGAGCTTTCAGAGGCATCAAGATCTCTTGTTCAAGCTCAATCGCCTGATCAAGTGATAACGACTGTCTGCCAAGTGATAGCGGATGAATCCGACGGGTTTCGCTGTAGCGGGTGAGAAGCGTTTCTTTATTCGCGTCTAAGAACAGTACTGTCACATCCAGTTCAGCCTTTAGCTTCTCTAGCGTGGTATTCAGTTCTTTGAGCTTCTTAGGGATATTTCGAATATCGATGCTTACTGCGACGTTTTGTTTGCTCTCAGAGACTGACTGAACAAACGCGTCAAGTAAGTTTACCGGTAGGTTGTCTACGCAGTAGTAACCTAAGTCCTCAAGTACCCGTAGGGCAACACTTTTCCCGGCACCAGAGTGCCCGCTAACAACGATTAATCGCATGGTGATCGTCCTGATTACTTATGAATCATAATGTCGTAGAGCTCTTCATCGCTCTGAGCGTTACGTAAGCTTTTAAGCACTTGCTTGTCACTTAGACGCTCTGCCATAGAGGATAGTGTTTTGAGGTGCTCTTTGCACTGTTCTTCAGGTACAAGGAGAGCAAAAAGAAGGTCGACAGGTCGGTTGTCGATGGCGTCAAATTCAATCGCTTCGTCACACTGAAGTAACACCGCGATGGCTTTGTCGCTTGATTGCATTCTTGCGTGAGGGATAGCAATACCGTTGCCGATACCAGTACTACCCATTTTTTCTCTGCTGAGCATACACTCAAACAGTTCTGTAGAATCTTGGCCCGTGTTTTCAGCGACAATTTGGCTGATCATTTCTAGGGCACGTTTCTTACTTGTACAATGGACTGCACTTTTGGTGCAGTCCAGTGACAGTATTTCGCTCAGTTGCATGATTAATGACTGTTTAGTTTTTCTTTGTGCTTATTAAGTTGACGAACTAATTTATCCACCAGCGAATCAATTGCTGCATACATACTTTCGTCGTTCGATGACGCGTGGATTTCGCCTTGATTGATGTGGAGCGTAGCTTCCGCTATTTGGTTGAGTTTTTCAACTTTTAGTACGACTTGGACTTGGTTAATGTGGTCGAAGAACCTTTCGAGCTTCTGAAACTTAGATTGAACATAGTCTTGCATTGAATCGGTAAGATCAACGTGATGGCCTTGAATATTGATTTGCATAGACTTTCCTTTTCAGTTGGTGCCTAAAGTAGGCGTTTGCGCTGACTCGAAGGGGCGATACCCAAGGATTCACGATATTTCGCTATCGTACGTCTCGCGACTTGAATCCCCTGGTCAGCCAGAAGAGCAGCAATTTTGCTATCACTCAGTGGCTTAGCGGTATTCTCCGCTGCGACCAACTTTTTGATGAGTGCGCGAATTGCTGTGGACGAACACTCTCCACCATTGTCTGTACTAACATGGCTAGAGAAGAAGTACTTCAATTCAAAAATGCCACGTGGGGTATGCATAAACTTCTGTGTTGTTACACGAGAAATTGTCGATTCATGCATGTCCACATCCAATGCTACGTCGTTTAGCACCATTGGTTTCATGGCTTCTTCACCATACTCGAAGAAATCTTGTTGATGTTCAACAATACATCTTGCAACTTTGAGAAGCGTCTCGTTTCTGCTTTCTAGGCTCTTAATCAGCCATTTTGCCTCTTGCAAATTGCTGCGAATGTACTGGCTATCCGCACTGTTTCCTTTGCCTAGTTGCGCATATTGTTGATTTACTTTTAGTTTCGGAATGCTGTCAGGGTTTATGGAGACGGTCCACTTACCATGATCTTTAAATACGGACACATCCGGAATGACGTATTCAGTGTCATCGGGTGTGATACGACTACCTGGGCGAGGGTCAAGTTGTTGAATCAACTTCAATACTTCACGCAAGTCCGCTTCTTTAAGCTTAGTCTCTTTGATGACCAGCTTGTAGTCACGATTGCCAAGGTGGTCGATGTGATCGCTTAACACCATTTTCGCCTCAGCAAGCCACGGCGTGTCTTCAGGGAAAGTTGCCAGTTGTAGCAGTAGGCATTCTTGCAGATTGCGGGAGGCTACACCGAGCGGGTCAAATTGCTGAATACGCTTACGTACCGCTTCTACTTCATCCAATTCCACTTCTTCGTTGTCGAAGCTCTCGTGAATTTCTTCTGGGGATAGGGTTAGGTAGCCGTAGTCGTCGATCGCATCGATGATCGCGAGGGCAATGGTGCGGTCGGTTTCACTGAAAGGCGTTAAGTCTAACTGCCACATAAGGTAATCATGCAGCGATTCAGTGGTCTCACCTTGGTAGACGGGCATGTCATCATCTAGCGCTAGGCCTGTGCTGCCCGTGTTTGCGCTGTATACGTCATCCCAAGTGGTATCGATTTCTAGCTCAGAGCTGATTTCAGATTTTTCAATCACGTCTGAGCTGTCTGGAAGGTCGGGTTCTGAGGCGTCGTTAGCTTCGTTCGCACTGTTATCAGCAGATTCAGACGCTGATTTGTCTTCACCGTTTGCTTGAGGCTCATCGTGGCCTTCTTCAACTTCCAGTAGCGGGTTGGAGTCCAACGCTTCTTGGATTTCTTGTTGAAGATCGAGCGTCGACAATTGCAACAAACGAATCGCTTGCTGCAGCTGTGGCGTCATGGCTAACTGTTGACCTAGCTTGAGTTGTAATGAAGGTTTCATTCAGTGTTACTTACCTTGTAATGCTCAGAATCTTACCGTTCCTAATGTAATCATAGACGGAATTGTTCGCCGAGATAAACTTGTTTCACTTGCTCGTTATTGAGAACTTCATCCGGAGTTCCCGATGCGATGAGGTGTCCTTGACTTACGATATAGGCTTTTTCACAAACGTCCAAGGTTTCGCGTACGTTATGGTCTGTGATTAACACGCCAAGGCCGCGATCGCGCAAGTGTTCAATGATTTTTTTGATGTCGTTAACCGAAATTGGGTCAACACCCGCGAACGGTTCATCCAACAAAATGAACTGAGGGTTTGCTGCCAATGCACGAGCAATTTCTACACGGCGGCGTTCACCACCTGATAGTGCCATACCCGCACTGGTGCGTATGTGCTGTATGTGGAATTCTTCCAACAAATCTTCCAGTTTGTCTTGGCGTTCTTCGCGAGTCAGTTCTTGGCGAGTCTCGAGAACGGCCATGATGTTGTCTTCAACAGATAGCTTACGGAAGATCGACGCTTCTTGCGGCAGGTAGCCGATACCCAAGCGAGAACGACTGTGCATCGGTAAAATACTGATGTCTTGGTTGTCGATGGTGATGGTACCTTCATCACGCGGAACCAAGCCTACGATCATGTAAAACGAAGTGGTCTTACCCGCACCATTTGGGCCCAGTAGACCAACGATTTGGCCAGATTCTACTTCGAGACTTACATCGGTAACTACCTTGCGCTTTTTGTAGCTTTTCGCAAGGTTCTTTGCACTCAGTACTGCCATATTAGTTCTCGATTTGATTCGGTTGCAGAATGGTGGTTACGCGCTCATTGTCTGAGCTGTCAGCTACCAACTTCTGTTGGCCAATTTGGTAACGTATAGAAGAGCTTTGGATAGTATTGCCATCCTGCTTCAACTGAGCTTGGCCCTTCATGGTCAATTCATCAGTAGAGATGCGGTAGTCTAGTTCGTTTGCTTGGCCGCTTAGCGTTTTACCATCGTCCATCAACTGAGAAAACGTAGCAGGCTTGCCAAATGCTTGGATCTGTTTAATCGACTCGGTTTTAGGATCGCGAGTCACAACAACTCTATCAGCATCGATATTGATACTGCCTTGCTTCAGGGAGACATTACCTTTGAAGGTGACCTGGTTGCTCTGCATATCAACCTGTTGGGTGTCTGAATTGATGTAAACCGGCTGCTGAGTATCCGACTTAAGGGCTAACGCTTGCGGCGCTGCTAAAACCAATGCCAATAGGCTAAGGTGTAACGGTTTCATATCGACCTTGAACTTCATCTGTCAGAGTCGCAGTGTGGGCTTTCAAGTTGCCCTGCATTGCGCCTCCGGTAGTTTCAAATTGCGGTCCAACCAACATTACTTGTTGATCGGCTTTAAAATCACGATTAGTGAGATTGATGACCAATTTATCTGTCGCCATGGTATCGAAACTCGCGCCGGGCAATAGATTCTGCATCAGTACTTTATCGTACAAGGTCAGAATATGGTCTTCATCAAGTACTGCTTTTGTCGCAGTGACTTTCCACTCCACGACGCTACCTTCACGGTAAACCATCAGTGTTGGGCTCTTAAAAATCGTGTCTCCACTCTTGGCATAGTGATCCAAGTTAGTGGAACGGATGATGTAACTGCGGACACCATCTTCACCATAAGTGATGTTTTCTAGTCCAGTACCACTGAACATAGGCAGTTCTAAATTTGGTGCTACTTGAATATCTTCATTGCCTTTGGGTGTCATGAGGTAATAACCGCACCACGCGACAACAAAGATCAAGAGCAAATAAATAAGGCGAGTAAAACTCATAAAATAAAGGCCTTTATCTTAGCTCAGTACTTCCCTGACCATTGCCTTAATCTGTTAAATCAATCGTTAAGTCTTTTGGGTGATGCAATACTACATCACGCCAGCTTTCAATAAATCATGCATATTCAGTGCGCCAACAATCTTATTGTTATCGCACAAGATCAGAGCATTGATGTTCTTGTCTTGCATTAGATTCAACCCCTCTACCGCTAACATCTCCGGATGTGCTGTAGTTGGGCTTTGCGTCATCACTTCACCAATTGCTGTGGTGTGGATATCAATGCGCTTATCCAAATTACGACGTAAATCGCCATCGGTGAATATACCAAGCATAGCATCGTGCTCATCGACGATGGCTGTCATGCCCAAGCCTTTTTCAGAAATCTCGAGCAAGGCGTCACGAATAAGCGCATCAGGTGATACTTTTGGTAGTGCATTACCGAAGTGCATTATATCAGACAGCTTAAGCAGCAATTTTCTTCCCAGCGCACCACCAGGGTGTGATAACGCAAAGTCTTCCGCTGAGAAGCCACGAGCTTGCAGAAGCGCAACAGCCAGAGCATCACCCATAACCAAAGTCGCCGTTGTACTGCTGGTTGGCGCGAGACCAAGTGGGCAAGCTTCTTTTGGCACAGTGATTTGCAAATGCAGATCAGACAACTTCGCCATGTTCGACTCTGGCTTGCCAGTCATGCTGATGATTTTGATGCTAAGGCGTTTCAAAACTGGGAATAGAGACAGAATCTCATGAGACTCACCCGAGTTTGAAATCGCGATAACGATGTCACCCGCACTGATCATGCCAAGGTCACCATGTGCTGCTTCACCTGGGTGAACAAAAAACGCAGAGGTACCTGTGCTGGCAAGCGTTGCGGCAATCTTGTTGCCAATATGGCCTGATTTGCCCATGCCCATCACGACAACTTTGCCGTTGTTGGAAAGAATCAATTCGCACGCTTGCTCAAACTGATCATCAAAGTATTGGCCTAGCTGTTGTAAAGCTGAGACCTCAATATCAAGAACTTGTTTAGCTGCAGCGCGAAAATCAAACTGAGTGGACATATCAGTGCTCCAATTTGTCTTTACTTATTATGTTATTAAGCGGCCATGTTTGCGAATAGGTACACTTGGTAACCTAAGAAACACACAAACAGGATACCACCTTCAAGGCGGTTGATACTGCGTGACTTACCAAGACACATTGCCACAAGAAGGAGAGAAACCCCTAGCATCACCCAGAAATCACGACCCATAGCGTATTCGCTCAGCATCGATGGATTGATGATGCCAGGTAGACCCATAACCGCGAGAATGTTGAATACGTTTGAGCCGATGATGTTACCTACGGCCATATCGTCTTCGCCTTTTAGAACGCCAGCAAGAGATGCAGCGAGTTCTGGAAGGCTAGTGCCGATAGCAATAATAGTAAGGCCAATTACTAGGTCACTCATGCCAAAGTGTTTCGCAATAATGACGGCATTATCTACCAGCATGCTTGCTGCCAAAGGAAGCAGTATCAAGCCAATCACAACCCACATGATTGCTTTCGGGTTAGTTACGCCTTCTGGGACTTCAGATTCTTGCTCATCAACAAACGTATCACCAGTTTTCTGTTCTTTACGGCTAATTTGCAGCATGGCAAATAGGAATCCACCGAACAAAATAAACAGCAAGATACCTTCATAGAAGCCTAAGTAGCTATCCCACAGTAAAATACCAGCAAGTACAGTAACTGCTACCATCAAAGGCAGTTCGCGGCGAATCACGGCAGAGCTGATAGAAAGTGGTTTGATGATCGCAGTAATACCTAGGATCAAAGCAATATTAGCAATGTTGGAACCGAGCACGTTGCCAACCGCGGTATCGGTTTTGCCATCCCATGCAGCGGTTGCTGAAACCATCATCTCTGGTGCAGATGAGCCCATTGCAAGAATGGTCATACCGATCACTAGAGGCGAAATACCGACGTTGCGGGCCAGAGCAGCAGAGCCAAAAACAAGTTTATCTGCACTCCAAACAAGTAAGACAAGACCGACGATAAGCAATGCTACGGCTTCGAGCATGATGATTCCTAAGTAATAAAATAAGTGAAATGAGTAACCGCTAATTTTGACCTTTTGCGGCCAAAAATGGAAGATAAACAACAAATAAATTAAAGGTTAGTAACGAAATTGTGTTTAATTATTGCTCATTCAATCATCGTTCTTAATGCGGTTAATCTGGAGTGAGATGTAAACACCTTCCTTTCATTTCGTCATATTTTATGAAGATTTGCTTGAATTTCGTCGGCTCTATTTAATTGAACAGTGCTTTTAATTAACGTTCAATGTGCTTATGATTGCAGCCTAATAAGTGTACCGAAGTCACTTTAGGATATTCTCGACGTAATATCTTGAAAACAGTCGGGGTTGAGTTGGATTACAACTCTGTGAGAACCGCTCACAAATAGTAGAAGAGATAGTATGTCGAACAACGATTTAGTTACCGTTAACAATCTCACCTTTTCACGCGGCGAGCGCAAGATCTTTGATGGTATTGACTTGCACGTACCAAAAGGGAAGGTGACGGCCATTATGGGACCGTCGGGTATCGGTAAAACGACACTGCTGCGCCTGATTGGCGGTCAGATATACCCTGAACAGGGTGAGATTTGGTTTGATGGTGACAACATTCCTGCGTTGTCACGCAAAAAACTGTATCACGCACGTAAAAAAATGAGCATGTTGTTCCAGTCAGGGGCGCTATTTACCGACCTGAATGTGTTCGATAATGTGGCGTTTCCTTTACGTGAACACACCGAGCTTTCCGAAGAACTGATCCGCACCATGGTGCTGCTAAAGCTTGAAGCGGTAGGCCTTCGTGGTGCGGCAGAGCTGATGCCAAGTGAATTGTCAGGTGGTATGGCGCGTCGTGCTGCACTGGCTCGAGCGATTGCGCTTGATCCAGACCTCATCATGTACGACGAGCCGTTTGTGGGGCAGGACCCAATCACCATGGGTGTGTTGGTTGAGTTGATCAGTAACCTTAACCGAGCATTAGGCGTGACTTCTATCGTCGTTTCTCATGATGTGCCAGAAGTGATGAGTATTGCGGATTGGGTTTACTTGATGGCTGATGGCAAAGTGATTGCCTTTGGTACCCCTCAAGAACTGAGGGACAACCAAGATCCTCGCGTTCATCAATTCTTACAAGGCGAAGCGGATGGGCCAGTACCGTTCCGTTTCCCAGCTCAAAGTATCGAAAAGGATTTATTTGATGGTCGATAGCTTTATTCAATTTGTCGCTTCACTAGGCAGACGCACATTGGCTATTTGTGAGGCGTTCGGTCGCGCAACATTGATGCTTGTTGGTGCGTTAGTGACTCGACCACAGCCAATCAAAAACCTTCCTTTACTGATTAAGCAGCTGTATTCCGTAGGCGTTCAATCGCTAGCGATCATTGTTGTTTCTGGTTTGTTCATCGGCATGGTGCTTAGCTTGCAAGGTTATGTTGTGCTGGTGGATTACGGGGCAGAAGGCAGCCTTGGTCAAATGGTCGCTCTTTCACTACTACGTGAGTTAGGACCAGTAGTAACTGCGTTATTGTTTGCTGGTCGTGCTGGTTCTGCGCTGACAGCAGAAATCGGATTGATGAAAGCCACAGAGCAGCTTTCAAGCTTAGAAATGATGGCTGTGGATCCGCTAAAACGCGTTATTGCACCACGTTTTTGGGCGGGTGCTATTTCAATGCCGCTACTCGCGATGATCTTCATGGCTGTGGGTATTTGGGGCGCACAGCTTGTTGGTGTGGATTGGAAAGGCGTAGACCACGGCAGCTTCTGGGCTGCAATGCAATCTTCGGTTGAATTAGGCCAAGACATCGGTAACAGCATGATCAAATGTATCGTGTTTGCGATTACCGTTACTTGGATCGCTCTATTTAATGGCTATGACGCTATCCCTACTTCGGAAGGGATCAGCCGAGCAACGACGCGCACTGTTGTGCATTCTTCTTTAGCAGTACTGGGACTAGACTTTGTACTGACCGCATTGATGTTTGGGAATTAATCATGCAACAAACACGTAAAACAGAATTATGGGTTGGCAGCTTTGTATTAGCAGGAATTTGCGCGATTCTTGTGATGATTTTTCAGGTTGCTGACGTAAAAAGCATTGGCTCTGGCAATACTTACACCTTGAAAGCCGAGTTCGACAATATTGGTAGTTTGAAAGTTCGCTCTCCAGTGAAAGTTGGCGGCGTAGTTATCGGTCGTGTAAGTAGCATTACACTTAACCCTGATAGCCTGTTACCAGTAGTTAGCTTGTCGATTAACAGCCAATACAACCAGTTCCCAGAAACCTCTAGTGTGCAAATTTTGACATCGGGATTGATTGGTGAACAGTACATTGGCTTGGTACCGGGCTTTGTTTTTGACGATGAAGAAATGCTTGCTGATGGTGACACCATCGAAGACACCAAATCTGCATTAGTTCTGGAAGACCTTATCGGCCAAGTACTATACAGCATTGGTGGTTCAGGCGATTCTGGTGATACAAGTAAGGAATAACCCATGCTTTCGAGACTATTACTTTCATTCGTAGCAGCGTTTACTGCTTTTGGTGCAGTGGCTGCAGAAGTGGATAAAACTCAGCCTTATCAAATGATGAGACAAGTTGCGGAAGTGACATTTGATCGTTTGAAAGCTGAACAGCCACAAATTAAGCAAGATCCAAATTTGCTTAAGACCATCGTTGAAGAAGAGTTGATGCCTTACGTTAACGATCGCTATGCGGCATTGAAACTGCTTGGTCCAAACTTAAAAGGTGCGAAGCGTGAAGATGTGGGTGAGTTCATCACAGCATTCCGTGCTTATTTGGTGACCTCATATGCGCAAGTGTTAACGCAATACTCGGATCAACAAATTGAATTTGGCCCTGAGCCAAAGCTGGATCCTTCTAAACGCATTACCAGCATCAAGGTTGATATCATCGACGCACCGCGTCCAAACATCAAACTTGAGTTTAAGCTGCGTAAAGATAAGAAAACAGGTGAATGGTTAGCATTCGACATGGTTGCAGAAGGCATCAGCCTACTATCAAGCAAGCAATCAGAGTGGAATACTCAGATTCGCCAAGAAGGCATTCTAGCGGTCGCGAAAGATTTAGAGAAACTGGCAGCACAGCCAATTCGTTTCGAGGCGGCAAAGTAATGGCGCAGTCTCATTCTCAGTGGCAATTACAAGCAGACATTCTTAAGCTTACAGGGGCGCTGGATCGTGATTCAGTGCCAGCATTGTGGGCGGTGGCACAGCAATGGCTACCTTCTCAAACCGAGCTAGAATGCTCGTTAGAAGAGATTGAACGCATTGACTCTGCGGGAATGGTGATGTTAATCCACTTATTAGAGCATGCAAAAAAACAAAACTGTCATATAATGCTCAGTTTCGTGCCGGCGCAATTGCGCACTTTGTTTCAATTGAGCAATGTTGAATCTTTAGTGGCCAAACATATACAGAATTATCAGGGGTAAATTGTGGATAGCGCAAAAGTACAACAGTTACTAGAAGAAGCACTAAACCTTCAAGAAGTGCATGTAAAAGGTGAAGGTAGCCACTATGAGGTGGTTGCTGTTGATGCTTGTTTCGATGGAATGAGCCGCGTTAAGAAGCAGCAGTTAATTTACGGTCCTCTGATGGATTACATCCAGCGTAACGACATTCACGCGTTATCGATCAAAGCGTTCACTCCAGAAGAGTGGGCTCGTGATAAGAAGCTAATGTCGCTTTAAGGTTTATTGATGGAAAAGTTTCGAGTTATTGGGTCAGATAAACCACTGGTTGGTGAAGTGACCATTTCAGGTGCAAAAAACGCAGCACTACCGATTTTATTTGCGTCTATCTTGGCGGAAGAGCCTGTAGAGGTGGCGAATGTGCCACACCTTCGTGATATCGACACCACCATGGAACTGCTTAAGCGTCTTGGCGCAAAGGTAAGCCGTAATGGTTCCGTTCATGTCGATCCAAGCAGTATCAAAGAATACTGTGCTCCTTACGATTTAGTAAAAACCATGCGTGCATCTATTTGGGCGCTTGGTCCTCTTGTAGCGCGTTTTGGCCAAGGTCAGGTTTCTCTACCTGGCGGCTGTGCTATCGGTGCTCGTCCTGTTGATCTACACATTACTGGTCTAGAACAGCTTGGCGCAACCATCACACTAGAAGATGGTTACGTGAAAGCAGAAGTTGATGGTCGCCTAAAAGGCGCGCACATTGTGATGGACAAAGTGAGTGTTGGTGCAACGATCACTATCATGTGTGCAGCAGCGCTTGCTGAAGGCACGACAACGCTAGACAACGCAGCGCGCGAGCCTGAAATCGTTGATACGGCGGACTTCCTAAACACACTTGGCGCAAAAATCTCTGGTGCAGGTACTGATACCATCACCATCGAGGGTGTTGAGCGTCTAGGTGGCGGTAAGCACAACGTTGTGGCTGACCGTATTGAGACAGGTACCTTCCTAGTTGCTGCAGCGGTTTCTGGCGGCAAAGTAGTATGTCGCAACACCAATGCACACCTTCTAGAAGCGGTATTGGCGAAGCTAGAAGAGGCAGGCGCATTAGTAGAAACTGGTGAAGACTGGATTTCTGTTGATATGACTGACCGTGAGCTGAAAGCGGTAAGCATCCGCACTGCTCCGCACCCAGGCTTCCCTACTGATATGCAGGCGCAATTCACGCTCTTGAACATGATAGCAAAAGGCGGCGGCGTGATCACGGAAACGATCTTCGAAAACCGTTTCATGCACGTACCAGAATTGATGCGCATGGGCGCGAAAGCGGAAATCGAAGGTAACACGGTTATCTGTGGTGACGTAGATTCTCTAAGTGGCGCACAAGTGATGGCAACCGACCTACGAGCTTCGGCAAGTTTGGTGATTGCAGGTTGTATCGCAAAAGGCGAAACCATCGTTGACCGTATCTACCATATCGACCGCGGTTACGACAAAATCGAAAATAAACTGTCTGCACTTGGCGCAAATATTGAGCGCGTGAGTGAGGCAGGTTAAACTGCACCGCAGTTGACCTAGATATGAAGAGAGCCGAAACTCAGGTTTCGGCTTTTTTATATCGCGCTTTCTGTCATAGTCCATGACTATGTTCAAAGAGACAATAATAGCTGTAGCTGGCGCAAAGCCGGTTCCTGGAGAACAACAATGATTGCACTGTTACGTGTATTGGCTGTCGCAATTTTCGCAATTGTGATGTTTATTGGTGGTTGCGGTTACTGCCTACTAAGCCCTCGAAACCCTAAGCACGTTTTCACCTTCGGTCGTCTATTCGGCAAAATGTCGCGTGTGTTTGGTATCAAGCTAGAGCTGCGTATTCCGGAAGATGCGTACTCTCGTGGTCAGCATGTTTACATTGCTAACCACCAGAACAACTGGGATCTTTTCACTGTCTCTTCAGCTGTTACACCTAAGGTAGTAACAGTCGGTAAGAAGAGCCTAGCGTGGATGCCGTTGTTTGGTCAGCTTTACTGGCTAACAGGTAACATTTTGATTGACCGTGCAAACCGCTCTAAAGCAAAAGGCACTATCGACCAAGTTGTGGACAGCATCAAAAATAGCGATGTTTCAGTGTGGATGTTCCCAGAAGGTACGCGCTCACGTGGCCGTGGCTTACTGCCATTCAAGACTGGTGCATTCCATGCCGCTATCGGTGCACAAGTGCCAATCATTCCAATCGTGTGTAGCTCTACCGATCACATCAAATTCAACCGTTGGAACAACGGTCATGTGATCATTGAGATGCTGCCACCAGTTAGCACTGAAGGTTACGGCAAAGAGGGCGTACGTGAGCTAGCGAATATTTGCCGCGAGCAAATGAAAGAGAAGTTGACTGAGTTGGATGAAGAAGTAAAACAGCGCAACGCAGCTTAAGTTTTACAGCGACATCATCGCCAAAAGACAATAAAAAAACGGGTAGCCTGAGCTACCCGTTTTTTTATGTTTGTCAGCCTGCGCAATTATTTGCGAACTGCGATTGCTTCAATCTCGATGCCAACATCTTTAGGCAGACGAGCGACTTCTACACAAGAACGTGAAGGGTAGTTTGCTACTTCGTGCTCATCGAAGAACTTACCGTAAACTTCGTTCACTGTGCCGAAGTCGTTTAGGTCTTTCACGAATACTGTCATTTTAACGATGTCAGTCACTTTAAGGCCTGATGCTTCAACAACAGCTTTTACGTTCTCTAGAGATTGACGAGCTTGCTCTGCGATGTCTGCAGACACTTCACCTGTCGCTGGGTTTACTGGGATTTGGCCAGAAGTTAGAACCATGTTGCCTAGATCTACGCCTTGAACGTAAGGACCGATTGCTGCTGGTGCAGACTCAGTGTGAAGTACTTTCGTCATTTGAATTGTTCCATCTGTTTAGGGGAATAAAGAGTTTACTCAAGCATCTTGAGCGTTCTTAAGAAGAATCAGTTTGCCTTTAAACATGAAGCACGTAAAGAGCAAAATACCCCGCATTAGCCTGTCTCTTATACACA
>NZ_JAHGAH010001279.1:0-693 GCF_030248475.1 Vibrio sp. D173a | reverse complement strand
TAAACACATGCCAATCACCGCCAGCGAGACGACTGAATGAGGCGCAAGAGAGACCAATCATTAAAACGACTAACCATCGGTTATAACGCTCTGGACTAATGTCGGAAATCTTTTTCTGAGCAAGATCGGCATCAAGGATTCCCTTCTCCATCATAATGCAGATTCGCTGAATATCAGTGACCACTTGCATGTTGATGCCACGGTCAGCACGGCTTCTGGTTGTGGTGATACAGTGATCACCCATGACTGTCGTGACGACTAATGCGTTGGCAGAGAGTGCGACTTCAACTTCATCGACACCTGATGCCAATCCAATTCGACGCATGATGTCCCCAACAAGAGTGCTCTCTGCACCGTGTGCTAACAGCATTTGTCCTGATTGAGCGACCAACCTTGATACCGCTCGTTGTTTTGATGCCATGATATCCTTCCCATTGGCGTTAATACTTAAGGGGTAAATTTTGCCCTAATCCACAAATCTGAATCTAGATACAAAAAAACCGCAATTCTCATTGCGGTTTTTCTTTAATCGTTCAGATTAGTCACGAACGTAGATAACATGACCGTCATCTTCTTCGTCATCCCAATCGTCCCAATCATCATCAGTCACAACATTTTTGCCGCTCATCGCGTCTTTGTGGTAATCGTCCCACATGAAGTCGACTTTCTCTTCTTCAGTCACTTCTTCCTCTT
>NZ_JAHGAH010001278.1:0-1138 GCF_030248475.1 Vibrio sp. D173a | reverse complement strand
AGAACAAGATCCAAATCAAGCAGAGTTGTGGTTTAAGCTTGGCAGTGTCTATCTTGAGCAAGGGGAGTTTACGGCAGCTGTTACAAGCTATGACTACGCTATCCGACTAGAGAACACCCCGGTAGCACGCCTGTTTGCTGCAAAAGCAACGGCGTTATACTACGCGAATAAGCAGTCGATGGGGGAAGAGGTTAACACACTTCTGAAACGATCGTTGGAGCTTGATCCTAACGATCGTACAGCCTTGATGCTCATTGCGAGCGATCACTTCATTAGCATGCGATATGAGCAAGCGATCGAGGTTTGGACTCAGCTGTTAGACTCTAACCAGCAAGGGCTTGATAGGGTTTCAATCATCCACTCGATCAATCAAGCTAAGCAGATGCTGTAATAAAATGCCTTATACTGATTAGCTTGCTAGGATCAACCTGCGATCTTGCTTAAAGCTCTGTTTTCCTATTAAGACGAATAAAGTTCAGAGCTTATTTACTTTGCTGCATCTGTACCAATCCACCAGCGTTGTGTAAATTGGTGAAGCCTTGCTTCTCTAGCCATTGATAGGCTTGACCTGAGCGATTTCCACTACGACAGTAAAGAACGATTTGAGTGTTCTTGTCGAGTTTCGCGAAATGCTGCTCTATCTCAGAGAGAGGATAGTTAATCGCATTGTCTAAATGACCATCTGCGAATTCTTGAGGCGTTCTTACATCAACGATCAAAGCGCCTTGTTCAATCCATTCCCATCCCGTTTCTGCACGCTCAGAGGCTTGAGCGATGCCACAGGTTAAACCTACACACAATGCGGTGATGACTAATTTTGTTTTCATCGGTTCTCCATTGGCTCTCAAGTGGTTGAATAAGATAAAAGAAAGCCACACATAGAGTGTGGCTTGATTTATTGACGACGTCTATTTCAGAGCGTTAAAAAGCAGCTTTTGATCATAGAGAGTATGGAAACTCTCGATTTGAACTGAAATCACCGCCTTTGGTAGTTATCGGCTAATAGTCGTAATTCGCTTCACGTTTCTCTGCGGCTTCATCCCATTTTGGAACGACAGTTTCTAAGAAGTGTTTCTTGTCGGCGTTCATTTTCTCCATATCCATTCCTAGCGCTTTCTGTGCAGCCGCTTTGGTTGAG
>NZ_JAHGAH010001277.1:0-634 GCF_030248475.1 Vibrio sp. D173a | reverse complement strand
TATCGGTACGTGGTGAATTGGTACAACTGGACGAAGCGTACCAACAAATTATTTCTAGCAAGGAATACCCAGCGGCTATTCAAAAGCTTCTTGGTGAGCTATTGGTTTCAACTACTCTTCTTACTGCGACTCTAAAGTTTGAAGGCTCTATCACTATCCAGCTGCAAGGTGATGGCGTGGTGTTGCGCGTTTTGAAGGTGACATTGCTGATGACGCGGGTCTACACGACCTAATGGGTAAAGGCTACCTAGTTATCACGATCGATCCTAAGAAAGGTGAGCGTTACCAAGGTATTGTGGCACTAGAGGGCGACACACTAGCCGACGTTCTTGAAGGATACTTCGCAAACTCAGAGCAACTGAAAACACGCCTATGGCTACGTACTGGTGAGCACGAAGGTAAGCCACACGCAGCGGGTATGCTTCTACAAGTCGTGCCAGATGGCACAGGTACACCGGATGACTTCGAGCACCTAGAGCAGCTAACAGCAACAGTAAAAGACGAAGAGCTATTCTCTCTAGAAGCGAACGAGCTTCTATACCGTCTTTACAACCAAGAGAAGGTTCAGCTGTTTACGCCTCAACCGGTTGAGTTCTTCTGCGGTTGTTCTCGTGAACGCAGTGGCGCAGCTATC
>NZ_JAHGAH010001276.1:0-728 GCF_030248475.1 Vibrio sp. D173a | reverse complement strand
TTCGTGTGCGTTAATGATTAGAACGTTACTCATGTTAACCCTTCAATATTTGGATGTTTACAGAGCGAATAATGATTTCGATGTCTTGCGGTTTATTATGGTTGCCTAGAATCAGACTGCATAGCATTGAGCCGTTTCTTTTTATGGAGAAAAACATGTTTTGGGTTGACGGAGAAAGCCAACAGACGATTGCTTTAAGCGATCGCTCTTTCCAGTATGGTGACGGCTGTTTTACCACGATGTTGACATTCGATGGTGAAATTAAGCATTACAATGATCACCAACAGCGCGTTAATGCATGCCTAGCAGCTTTGCGTATTGCGCCTTTAGATTGGAACCTTGTCGACCTATGGTTAAAGCAAGCACTGAGCTCAGTCTCTCAAGAGGAGCTTGGTGGTATTAAACTGCATGTAAGTCGCGGCTCTGGCGGGCGTGGGTATAGCCCTATGGGTGCAACTGGGCCTGTGGTGACGATTAGCACGTTTGCTTACCCAGAGCATTATTTAGAGTGGCAGCAATCCGGTGTACATTTAGGATTGTGTCAACATAAGCTTGGCCTCTCACCAATGCTTGCTGGACACAAACATAATAACCGTCTTGAACAGATCATTATGAAGGCCGAGATGGATGAGGCGGGCTTTGTTGATGGTATCGCATTAGATATCAAGGCTCAGGTTGTCGAAACCACGATGGCAAACCTCTTTTGGATTAAGGGCTCGCATGTTTAT
>NZ_JAHGAH010001275.1:0-1090 GCF_030248475.1 Vibrio sp. D173a | reverse complement strand
GTAATATTGTTGTTATGGCAAATAGAGAAGGGGAAGAGGTTCGTATGCTTTTGCCTGCGGTGCAAAAAATGCGAGACCGAGAGGAAGAGGTTATATCAGATAAAGAATCGCCAAAAATGCCGACTTCTTTAAGTGCATTAACTAAGCGAAATAAAAAGACCAAAGACGTTAACAGCCTTCTTAAAAAGATGCTTACTGATTACGGTAAATAACTCTCGCCCAATATTGAACCTCTATCATATACCCAGATCACACTTTATATCCCAGTCCAGTTCATCACTCAAACTTATATAATTTATTCGCCTCACACTTAAGTAGTATCGACACTAGTATCGACGATAAAATCGTCTTTTTCTTTCTTTTTACGAGATCTGCGTCACAAGGTCATTTTGGTTTTGTGATAGTGATCTATTCTGTTTTTGGGGCTTTTAGATACTATTCTTATCAACAAATAAACGGAGACAATATAGTTTCCTGATTAAAACCCTACAGAGATTTATATTATGAAAAAGATTATGGTTGTGTGCGGAAATGGTCTTGGTACTTCTTTAATGATGGAAATGGCAGTTAAAGAAGTTGCGGGTAAAATTGGTCTAGAAGCGGAAGTTGACCACGAAGATTTATCTTCAGCAGCATCAAGCACAGCGGATATTTGGGTCGCAGCGACCGACGTTGCAAATCAATTATCAGAAGCGGGTAAAACAAACATTGTAAGCCTAGCAAATATCTTTGATAAGGCGTCAATTGAAGAGCAACTAAAAGCTTTCATGTAAGGAAGTAAATAATGGCTAATTTCTTTGAGTTCATGCTTGGCTTATTAAAAGAGCCAGCAATCATGGTCGGATTAATTGCTTTTATTGGCTTAGTTGCACAAAAGGCAGATGTATCAACCGTATTAAAAGGCACCATTAAAACCGTTATGGGTTTCCTAATTTTAGGTTTTGGTGCTGGCGCTCTTGTTGGCGCACTAAATAACTTTTCAGTGGTATTTACTGAAGCTTTCGGCGTAAGTGGTGTTATTCCAAATAACGAAGCAATTGTTGCATTAGCGCAAGAAGCCTTCGGTTATGAAATGGCACTGATTATGTTC
>NZ_JAHGAH010001274.1:0-605 GCF_030248475.1 Vibrio sp. D173a | reverse complement strand
CGCTATGATTCAGATTGTGATTGATGGGAAGTACCGTATCGTAGAGCAAG
Source organism: Vibrio sp. D173a (assembly GCF_030248475.1). NCBI lineage: Bacteria > Pseudomonadati > Pseudomonadota > Gammaproteobacteria > Vibrionales > Vibrionaceae > Vibrio > Vibrio sp. D173a. The sequence goes on along the minus strand of NZ_JAHGAH010001274.1, from coordinate 555 downwards.
GACAAACGGTGCTGGAAGCGGCAAACACATGTGGCGTTGAGATCCCTTCATTGTGTGGTCTTAATCGTTCGGGTGACAAAATCGCCTGTGAACTTTGCGTCGTAGAAGTGGAAAGTGGTGGAACCAAGCGCGCGTGTGAGCTTGAGGTTCATAATGGGCTAACGGTGATCACCCAATCGCCGCAACTCACGCAACACCGTCACAGAGCACTTAATCGAATCATGTCAGATCACTATGCGGACTGCGAAGCACCTTGCCAAACTGCGTGTCCAGCGGGTGTCGACGTCCAATCATACCTCCACCATATTGCGCAAAATGACCCAATAAAAGCGGTTGAAGTCATTAAGCAAACCTTACCTATGCCTTTGTCTATCGGACGTGTGTGTCCCGCCTTCTGTGAGACAGAGTGCCGACGTAATCTTGTCGATGATTCGATTGCCATTCGTCAACTAAAGAGACACGCCGCAGATATCGATTTAGAGGCGCAGCAGAGTTATACACCACCTAAGAAACCAATGAATGGGAAACGTGTTGCGATTGTTTGCGGAGGCCCCG
>NZ_JAHGAH010001273.1:0-698 GCF_030248475.1 Vibrio sp. D173a | reverse complement strand
AGCGAGGCGTGGCAGCGAACTCTATATCAGAGCGAGCGGACTCCAATCGATCCCTCAACGCGCAACATGTTGATCGATGATTGTATCTATTGGGTTCGCCATGCATTGCCACCAAAGAGAGCTCAATTATGAGTAGTTTGTTGAATATTGAATTTGTGTGGTGGTGGATGTTTTTGCTGTTGCCGTTACCACTGCTTGTACTTCGTTTGGCACCAGCCGCCAAGCCAACAGACACACTGACACTGCCTTTTTTACCTAGCAACATCAACGGTAAAGCGCCTAGCACTCGCCTACCTAAAGTTCTAGCCTCGTTGATATGGCTGATGTTAATCACGGCCAGTGCCAGACCCGTCTGGTTCGGAGAGCCAGTGGAGTTTCAACCTAAACACCGTGACTTGATGTTAGTGGTCGATCTCTCTTACTCAATGAGCCAAGAGGATATGGCGTTTAATGGCGAGTACATCGACCGTTTATCAGCGGTGAAACACGTACTGAGTGACTTCATCGATAAGCGCAAAGGAGATCGCGTCGGACTCGTACTGTTTGCCGATCACGCCTATCTGCAAACGCCTCTTACACTCGACAGAAACACACTCAGCCAGCAACTTAATCAAGCGGTGTTGAGACTCATCGGCACTCAAACGGCGATTGGCGACGGCATTGGCCTTGCCACCAAAACCTTTGTCGACAGTGACGCG
>NZ_JAHGAH010001272.1:0-562 GCF_030248475.1 Vibrio sp. D173a | reverse complement strand
CCAGAAGTCGGGGTTATCGCGTTAGGAACCACGATTAAAAAGGCAGGAACAAAAGAAAAATTGCGTTCTATTGATGTGGATCTTGTTGTTTCTACAGCGCAAAGCATGAAGAACATGGGTGTAAAACACCTCATCGTTGTGTCCTGCTTGGGGGCTGATAATAACGCACGCTCGCACTACCTTCGCTGTAAAGGGCAAATGGAAACCAAAGTTGAACTTCTGAATTTTGAGAAAACGACTTTCTTACACCCAGGGCCACTAGCTGGCAATCGTCAGGAGAGCAGGCCTGATGAAAAATTACTTCAAGGTGCCCTTAAAGTGTTTAGGCCGTTGATGTTGGGGAGTTTGAAAAAATATCTACCTATTCAAGCTACAAGTATCGCGAAAAGCATTGTTGTGCATTCGACATTCCCGACCCCGAGTAAGGTAGAGCGATTAGATTCTATAGACATGATGAACCTAGCGTATTAGTACCACTTTCCGTGAATCGATTGATATTTCCCATATTTAACCTGAATTTAGGAAGCGATAGTTATGAGATACAAGGTGACATTTTTATTGA
>NZ_JAHGAH010001271.1:0-877 GCF_030248475.1 Vibrio sp. D173a | reverse complement strand
ATCCTGATTAGCTAAGTCAGTATAGGAGTACTCAATCTGCTGCTGCAATAACAACGCCTTGACAGTGGTGCGGTACTTTCTTGCATTGTCTCCCACGGCGTCCACTCGGCTTAACAGTAGCTCTACTTTGGGGATGAGTCGTTGTTCTCTTGCCGCCTCTGAGGTTTGATTGGAGGACTGCCAAAATAGATAGCCCAACGTGGTACTCGTTACTAGCAGCGCAAGCGTAACGAACCACAACCAAGTCGGCGCAGGTGAATTGGAGTGAACCTTGGCTGTTTGCTCAACAGGGTGTTGCTCATGCTCGACAAGCTGAACAGAGCTAGGATTCAGAAAGTAGCCCTTACGAGGGTAGGTCACCAATATTTTGGTGGCATCGCTCTCTGGTAGGTGCTTTTGCAGTATTGCGCGTAGAGTACTGATGCGGTTGGTCAGGCCATTCTTGGAAATGAAGCTGCTTTTCCAAATCTCTTCAATGATCAGCTCCGCTGAAATCGGTTCACCGACATGGCGCAGCAGCAACTCGAGCAGCTCAATCGAGCGTGGCTCCAAGTTAATCACTTCTTCAGGCGTGCTCAGTTCTCTTATCGCAGGGTTGTATACGAGATCAGCAATCGAAATTGTGGTGTTTTTCGCCTGTGCGGCACTGAGGAAGTCTTGCATGGATAGCCGTGATTGATAAAAACCCGCAATTCTAGCGGCTTTATTTATAAAAAGCAGCTAGCTGTGCAAGATAAAAGCACTCATTTCGTCTTTGCTCAAAAACGAGAAAATGAGTGCTCACGGACAAGGTTAGGTACCGTAGCTTACTGAGTATCGAGTAGGCTTATGGTTCATTGCCAGCACGATGTTCAATACCGCAGTACCAAGTACTGAT
>NZ_JAHGAH010001270.1:0-710 GCF_030248475.1 Vibrio sp. D173a | reverse complement strand
ACACTCTAATTCCGACAAGCCAATCGTATCTTGATACTGCTGTTTGGCTTGCTGCTCAGAAAGATGTCCTTTATTAAGCGCTAACCAAGTCTCGGATTGAAACACGGCTCGAGCTCGTTGCTCTAAGTCGTCTATTTCACCAAATGTCAGACGAGCAATCTCCAGCGGTGCCCATCTAACCAGTACATTCCCAACATCAAACACGACATTCTTAATCACGCGAAACTCCTTTAAAGCGACCTAATCTTATGATCTCTAGATTAAATCTTTAATCACACTGTCGATATGACGCTGGACACTTTCTTGAGTTAATTTAGGCAGCAGTGCCCAAGTTTCGTGTTGCGACAAACCCAGAAAAAAATCAATCGCTTGTGAGCTGCCTAAACCAATAGGAAGTGTGTTTACTGGAACGCCAATTAACAAAGCAATCGTGATCAGACTTGCGTAGCTATCACAGACAGGATGCGCTTCTCGCTGGCGTCGCTGGGAAGAAACGTTGTTCGGGTAAACATAACTTGGTGAATACTGCTCTACACCGCGCTCTTGCCAGCTATCACCTACTCGGCGAGCGTTCGAGAAATCAATGAAAGATAGGATGTTTTGCTCAGATAAAAGAATGTTCGACGGCTTGATATCGCCATGCACAAAACCACAACGGTGCAGCTCTTCTAACTCACTCAACAACTGGTCAATAATACTTGAGATAGCAT
>NZ_JAHGAH010000127.1:0-16973 GCF_030248475.1 Vibrio sp. D173a | reverse complement strand
ATTTTGGTTTGTACCTGTAACTTTAGCTGACACAGTCAGTTGAGGTGGGGAGTCCATACCATTGAACGTGATTCAGAATCTACTCATCAAGAGAGCTTAACTAGGCAGATAAAAGATCCGGTGTAGAAAAATCATCCGCCAAAGATGCTTTGAGAATGTTACGAGTATCAATCGCTGGCCCACTCGCCCCATCCCATGAATAGCCTTTCTTAATCGTCAACAAACCTTGCTCAGATAGACTCAGAAACGGGCTATCGAAAGGCTGCGCGAGGGTGATACCGGTTTCAATCTGTTCTTCGGAATGAAGGTTGTATTTGTATGCCTGACGTTTTTTGTACTTCATCAGAGACCTCCTAGTCACCTAGCTTCTTTGAGATATAGAGCTTAAAGCTTTCACACACTCAAATCAGCTATAACCCACTTAGTGAATACCACGAATGATTTTGCAAATCGAAGCCATATTAATAACGCTCGCCAAGAGTGTCACAAAATTAGATGCACCATAAAAAGTAAAACGGAGCCAATCGGCTCCGTTCCATATATAAATTCTGCGCCCTACTTCTTAGGCACTTCCAACTGCATCTCTGGCATGGCTTGGCGTTTGGCTTTGATTTTACTCCAGATGATCCAGAATAGAATCACCAGAATCAATGCAATCACGTTGCCGATGGCGATGATGATCATGCTGCGCTTACGCTCGGCTTCGCGCTCGGCGATGATGCTTTTTTCCATTTCGATGCGGCGTTGCTCGGCGACCTCAGCTTCTTTCGCTAAACGTGCAGCTTCTAGATCCACTTCATCAACTACGCTGAATGACTGCTCTTTGATTGGGAAGACTAATGAGCGCGTCGTCGCTAGGTCTGTGGCAAAGACTTCACCGTGCCATGAGTACTTACCTAACTCTGGATCATTATCCATCTTAAGCGTGGTTTTGGTGCCGTCAGCAGACACTTGACCTTGGCTATAGCTGATAAAGCCGTCTGGCGCTTCTTGCTCTACATTCACCGCAATAGAGCCCGGAGTAATCATACCTTGCTCACCACTGACCACCAGCTGGTGTGGCTGGTCTGCATGACGTGATTGAATAAAGGTGCGCGTGATTGGCGATGGGTAAACCAGTACCACTTGCTCTTGTGCTCGAAGAAATACACCATTGCCAGAGGTAATGCGCGCGCGGTATTTACCCGGCTCAACGTCAATCGGCAATTGAACCGTGAAGACGCCATCCCCTACTTTTTCATCCAAACCGCGGCCATCATCGGCAAATTCACCAATCACCATAGGCACTGGGCGAGCTTCTTTGATCAGTTCGTCCTCATTCTCCACAAACTTAGTGAAGGTGACGCGCAAATTGACGCGGTCTAGGAAGTCACGCAGTACAAGCGGTTTATCGTCTGAGGTTAAACACGCAGTAAACTTGAGTGCTTCGTTGTGGTAAAGACGATTCGGGAACACATCGGTACTGAGTTTGAGGTGCGAGATCAGGCGGATGTTGTTTTTCGGAGTCACTTTACCTACGGCTTGCCAAGGGCCCGCCATAGGCTTGTCTACAGAGATAATGTCGAGGGAAGGCTCTTGATACCAACGCACGTTGTCGTAAGTACCCCATGCGTAATATTTTTTACCATCAGGGCGGACAAGGACGACAGGTTGAGAACTTTGTTCACGATAAACCAGAAAGGTGATTTGCTCGATGGTCGGGTCGACACGAAAGCGGTTATCTAACAAAGACATGGCGGACTCGCTCGCGGAAAACGCGAAACAACTCCAGAACGCTAAAATAGCGACTGACAAAGCCCTCAACATAGTCTCTCCTATTTACTACCAAATACTATCGTTCACCAGTTCGAGTCTTTTCTGGTGTGCTTCTACTTCATCGGCAGTTGCACGCAAAACCTTTAGCACTTTTCTTCCTTCAACACGACGAATGCCTTCGGCTTCGCCGTCTTTTTTATTGGCATTAAATTCTAGGCTTGTTTGACCACCCGTCATTAGAAGGTAAACGTCGGCTAGAATCTCCGCATCGAGCAATGCCCCGTGGAGAGTACGGTGTGAGTTATCAATGCCGTAACGTTCACACAATACGTCGAGGTTGTTTCGCTTGCCCGGGAAGATTTTCTTCGCCATGGCAAGGGTATCGGTCACCTTACAGTAACCATCCGTCTTACCGATGCTTGGATTGAGCATTTCAAACTCGTAATCCATAAAGCCGGTATCGAAGGGCGCGTTGTGGGCAACCAGCTCGGCGCCTTTAATGAAGTCTAGAAACTCTTGGTGTACGGCAGAGTATTCTGGCTTATCGACCAAGAATTCATCCGTAATACCGTGGACTCCAATCGCGTCTGGTTGGATTTCACGGTCAGGCTTTAGGTAAACGTGAAAGTGACGACCAGTCAGCTTACGGTTAATGATCTCCACGGCACCAATTTCGACGATGCGGTGACCCATGTAGTGAGGACCACCTTCTAGGTTCATACCCGTGGTTTCGGTATCGAGAACGACAATACGATTATGTTCAGAATTGCTGCTGGTATTCATAAGGTTATGTGTGTCAGACTATGCTTTATTAAATGTTTCGGCTAATAGTACCAAAAATATGACCAAACACGTTGAGATTTTCACTGACGGATCTTGTTTAGGCAATCCGGGGCCGGGTGGTTACGGCATTGTGCTGCGTTACAAGCAAACGGAAAAGACCCTAGCGAAAGGCTACACGCTGACGACCAATAACCGCATGGAAATGTTGGCTGCAGTGGTGGCATTGCAAACGCTAAAAGAGCCATGCCAAGTGACGTTAACAACGGATAGCCAGTACGTGCGCCAAGGCATTACGCAATGGATTCATAACTGGAAAAAACGTGGCTGGAAAACGGCAGATAAAAAGCCAGTGAAAAATGCCGATTTATGGCAAGCATTGGATAAAGAAACCGCTCGCCATAAAGTAGATTGGCATTGGGTTAAGGGCCACGCAGGCCATCGTGAGAATGAAATCTGTGATGAGCTAGCACGCACAGCCGCGGAAAACCCAACTGAAGAAGATACGGGTTACCAGGCATCTTAGTTTTTACTGCTTGAGACCTTTTTCACCGCACTGCCCTCTCTGTTCATCACACCCAGTGGTGTTAACTTTCTCTTCAAGCGCCAATGTGGCTTGATAGGTTTGAGAGGGTACGTTCGTTTACGGGCAACGATGTAATACAAACTCCCCGCCGGTGATGCCCAATCACCCAAACTGTTCTCTAACCACGTCCACATAGTTTTGTAACGCGTCATCGGAAACAACGCGTAACGATCACAATGAATCACCTGATAGTTGAGTACGCCCAGCCAATCTTTGATGCGGTTGGCAGTGAACATGCGCCCACTCCAAGGCAAATTGTTTCTGCGCCAAGGTAATAAACTTGCTAAGCCAGTGAAACTAATCGGGTTAAAGCCCGTAATAATAAGATAACCATCATCCATCATGACGCGATCAACTTCGCGCAGCAGCCGATGGGGATCACTTGCATAGTCAAGCTGATGAGCAAGCACGACAACATCAAAGCTTTTTTCTAAAAAGGGTAATTCGTAACCATCTGCGATGACATTATGCAACGGGTTCTGGATATCTACGTTGACTTGGTGTTGAATGTTACAACTACAGCTGGTTAGCTCACAGCTCAAGCCGCCCAATTTCAGCATGTGGTAACCGAACAACTTCGGACACCATTCATCGAGTCGGGTTTGGATTGACTCAAGTACCCACGGCCCATTGTTCATCTCTGACCAAGTCGACGGGTGCTGTAAAGTTTTGTTGCTGAGTGCTGGTTTCATTAACCACCTGACTATTAAAAGGGTGACGGAGAAAGAATCGTGTTAGAGATCAAAAGCATACCCGCATTTAATGATAATTACATCTGGCTGATACAAAATAGCGACAAGCGATGTGCCGTGGTCGATCCGGGTGATGCTAAGCCAGTGTTAGAATATTTGCAGGCTAACGAGTTAACTTTAGAAGCGATCTTAATTACACACCACCACAACGATCACATTGGCGGCGTTTCAGATTTAGTTCGTGCTTTTCCTCACGTTTCTGTCGTAGGTCCGAAAGCAGAACCCATTCCAACATTAACCAATGCTATGGAAGAAGGCGACAAACTTGAGCTTTTCGGTGAAATTTTCATGGTGCTCGGTTTACCTGGCCACACACTTGGCCACATTGGCTATGTAGGTGACGGTAAATTGTTCTGTGGCGACGTACTGTTCTCGGCTGGCTGCGGCCGTATTTTTGAAGGCACACCAGAGCAGATGTTCGAGTCACTGAGCAAAATCATGAAGCTGCCTGAAGAGACGGAAGTGTTCTGTGCACATGAATACACCGCAAGTAACGTAGCCTTTGCCCTAGCGGTTGAGCCAGACAATGAGCACTTGCGCCAGTACCGTGACGATGTAAACCGCCTGCGCGGATTAAACATTCCAACCATTCCTACCACACTACGCAAAGAAAAGTTAATCAACCCGTTCTTGCGCGCAACCAACGCAGAAGTGATTCAATCTGTCACGAACCGTATTGAAAATAGCGATCCGTGCTCGGTTTTTACAGCTCTACGTGAGTGGAAGAACGAATTTTAACCAATTTCTGCTTGTAAACTTGCACGACGCAAGTATTATCGTGAGCTGATTTTCATAGAAGCGCCTCTGGCGCTTCTATTGCGTTTGGGGCTGATATAAATCTGTTTGAATTTCACCCAAACGCATAAAGTAGCGGCAAACCCGCCTCTACCCGTAGTTAGTGTTACAAGATGTCTATTATCTTGCGACTGCCACGCACACTGTTGCGCGACAGGCAGGAGAAGATAACCAGGCCCTAGATAGGCTGAATCCATGAGCTTAAAGTACAGTTGGGCGTTGGCGTTACTACTTTCTGGCTGTCAATTGACACAGTCAGATTCAACAAACACTCCAACACCAGAAACCAATAAGTCCGAGCAAGCGGTAAAACAAGACGCGGCTCAAGCGGACTCCAATAAAAAGCAATCGATAGCAAAGAAACCTGCTAAAGAGACGCCGAAAACCCTTTCTCCTCAGGAACAAGAAGATGTATGGCGTCGTATCGGCATGCAGCTTGAAATGGACATCCCAGACAACAAGAAAGTGGCTTACTACCGTACATGGTATCTTAAGCACCCTAACCACCTGCGCACCGTTTCTGAGCGTGCACAGCCGTTTTTGTACATGATTACAAAACGCATTGAAGAACGTGGTCTTCCAATGGAATTGGCCCTTCTACCTATCGTAGAGAGCTCATTTGACCCATTCGCGTACTCACACGGCAGTGCGGCAGGTCTTTGGCAGTTCGTTCCTGGCACCGGCAAGATGATGGGCCTAGAGCAGAACTACTGGTACGACGGTCGTCGTGATGTGTACGCAGCGACAGATGCTGCTCTTGATTACCTAGAGCAACAAAGCAAGCGCTTTGACGACAACTGGAACCAAGCTATTGCCGCTTACAACAGTGGTGGCGGTCGTGTATCAAGCGCGATTCGTAAGAACAAAAAGCTAGGAAAACCTACAGACTTCTTCTCTTTGGATCTTCCAAAAGAGACCAGCAGTTACGTTCCTAAGCTACTTGCGCTTGCAGACATCATTGCGAACCAAGACAAATACGGCATCGACATTCCACCAATCCCAAACAAACCGGTTCTGGTTCAGGTTGATCCAAAAGAACAATTGGACCTAGCGATTGCTGCCGATTACGCAGGCATTGGTGTCAAAGAGCTGCAAGGTTACAACCCGGCTTACAACCAATGGTCTACGGCACCTGACGGCCCGCACCAGCTTCTTATTCCTATCGAGACGAAGGATCAGTTCCTTGCTCAGGTGAAAAAGAACCGTGGTAAAGGCATGAAGGTCGCACGCTACAAAGTGAAGTCTGGTGACTCGCTCAGCGTATTGGCTCAGAAGTACGGTACGACAACCAAAGTTATCCAACGTGCTAACGGTCTAACCAACAACAACATTCGCGTTGGTCAGTACCTAATGATCCCAACGTCAACTAAAGACGATGCTAAGTACGCACTTACTGCGGAAAATCGCCTAAACAAAACGCAATCTAAATCTCGCGGTCAATTCAAACTGACTCACGTTGTCCAATCTGGCGAGAGCTTGTGGTCTATCGCAAAAGAGAACAAGGTTTCTCATAAGTCTCTGGCGAAATGGAACGGCATGGGCCCAAAAGACACCTTGCGCGTCGGCCAAAAGCTGGTGATTTGGAAGAACTCAGACAAGGGCGCCATCATTCGCACGGTTTTCTATAACGTGCGTTCTGGCGATACCATCAGTGGCATTGCTAGCAAGTTTAAGGTGAAGAGCAACGACATCGTGAAATGGAATGCTCTTCAAAAGCAGAAGTACCTGAAACCAGGTCAGAAGCTTAAGTTGTATGTTGACGTAACTAAGGTAAGTGTATGAACCCATCGAGTAACCCGCTTGTAATGCTGTTGGATATTTTCCGTTCTCCAACATCGTGCTTCCTAGCGCTGTATCAGCGTGGAGGCTGGGGGTGGCAACCGTTCATCTTTTTGATGCTCAGCCCATTCCTATTCTGGGGGGCCTATTTCTCGAATGTGGATTTCACTTGGCTAAGTGAACAATTAACGGCTCAATTTCAACAGGTCGATCCTAAGCAGATTGAACTGTTGGAACCAAACACGCTGATGGCAAGTGCGATCATTAATGACGTGTTCAACCGCTTTGCGACTCTGCTGCTTTTGGCGTTGTGGTTCTTCCTAGCGACTAAAGCAAGCAAACAACAATACGGCTATTGGAAATGGTTTGCAGCGGCTTCTGCAATCCTGTTCCCTGCGGTTTTAGGCGACATCGCAAGCTATGCGAGCCTGTTACTGAAACACGGTCAGGTAATGACGTACGCGGCGGATTTAAACAGCCTAAATGGTTTGTTGAAACTGCCTTTGACCAACGAGTGGTCGCACTTTGCTAGCTCACTGCCGTTACTGCTGCCTTGGTACATTGTATTGGGCTATGGTGTGGTTCTGACTTGGACAGAGTTTGAACGTGGACAGGCTCTTGTGATTTCGAGCCTGCCTTGGATTGCGTTTTACGTGATTTGGGCATTGTACATCGCTATTGCTTAAGCCATTTAAGCGAGCTCATAAGAGCCCTTACTGGTCGTTAAGCGTAAACGACACCAATAATGGATTATGATCGGAAGCGTCGCTCTGCGGCGCTTTCGCGTTTTTGAGGGTCAGACCTCGATAAAAAACGTGATCGAGTGGCAAGCCGGTAATGAACTGAGTGCGGTTGTCTTGGCTAAACGTCACTTCCTGCAAATTGGCTTTTTGCAGTGCTTTCTTCATCGCCATTAAGCGTTCTTCGCTCCAGCTATTAAAATCCCCTGCAAACAGAATCGGGCCTTTATGCTCCTTCAGCACCTTCTCTAATACAGACAACTGTGACGTGTATTCCTCGGTGCCCACGGTAAAGTTGATTGCATGAATGTTCACCACCGCCAAGGTTTCACCGTTACTGAGCTGATACTTGCTGTACAGCGCGGATTTAGGCAAACGCAGCCACGGTTCTTTAGACGTATACGCGCAAGCACGAATGGGCTCTTTCTGCGCAATGCTGATCACCCCCGCCCCATTGCCAAGCGCTTTGAACGCACTGACTTGGTTACTGACCCAGTGCCCATCCACCAGCCAGTTTTTGAATTCATCGGTTAAGCTTGCTTCTTGTAGTAAAAGCAGTTGTTTATTGGCAGAGAATGCATCGAGAGCTTGCTGCCAGTTGTCTCGGTTTTGTTTGTAGATGTTCCACACCAAGACATTTAACTCACCATCCTTGTCGAGCACCTGTGGCTGTTTAAACTCCATACAGCGAATATCTTGAGTAATGTTCGTTCCTGTTTGAGTAATAATTTGTGGTTGCTCTGGCACCGTGAAGATCACCTGAAAGCTGACAAGTCCGGCGATAATAAGAAAAACTAACGCAAAAGCTAAACGCTGATACATAGGCCTACCTAACGACAAAAATGGCACGCATAAAATGCGCATAATAAAAAAGGAGCCATTTGCGGCTCCCTTTTAGCTTACTCAAATTTTTACCACATAATGAAGTGAAATCTTAAATCGCGTCTTCGTCTTCTTCGCCAGTACGGATACGTACTACACGCTCGATATCCGTAACAAAGATCTTACCGTCACCAATCTTACCGGTTTGTGCCGTTTCAATGATGGTTTCAACACACTTGTCTGCAACGTCTTCCGTCACTACGATTTCTAGCTTCACTTTAGGCAGGAAATCCACCATGTACTCTGCACCACGATACAATTCTGTGTGACCTTTCTGACGACCGAAGCCTTTCACTTCAGAGACTGTCATCCCTGTAATGCCTACTTCAGCCAACGCTTCTCGAACATCATCCAATTTGAATGGCTTGATAATCGCTTCAATCTTTTTCATGTTCATCCCTTAAGCTTCAATCGTTTGCGCATATTATCGGTTAGCACCTCACAACATTCAATCCTTGTTATCATCAAGCACCTGAAAATCCTGACACTGGTGGAATTTATTTGCGGATGAATGTAACAAAGTCGCGAAGTCAGCAATCCCACGTGCACCAAACGAAAAAGCCAGAGCGTTTGTCTCTGGCTTGATTTGAATCTTTATCTGGCTTGTACCCGTGCTTATTACTTCAAGCTTGCGTAGTACGCTGCCAAGTTTGCGATATCGTCGTCAGACAGCAGATTTGCTTGTGCTTGCATCACTGGCGCTAGGCCACCCGTGCGTTGGCCCGCTTTATAAGCCTTGATTGAGCTAGCGATGTATTGCTCATTCTGGCCTTTCAGATTTGGATAACCAGGAATCACCGCGATACCATCCGCGCCATGACAAGCAGCACATACGCCCGCTTTTGCTTGCCCTGCGGCTACATCACCTGCCGCCAGAGCTTGCCCACTAAACATGGTTAGCGCCATCATTGCGCCCATGATTGTTTTCTTCATTGCTTCACCTAATCGATTTTTAGTTAAGGATTTTTATATTTTATAATCGACATTGTGGCATGAATTACAACGACTTGCGCCAGATAAGTTCACAATCTTGACCACTGAAGGCTTGATCAACAAACAAATTGCCGACCGCCACCACCTGATCTTGGTACATCAGAATCGGTATTTGGCGACGCAGCCAACTCGGCACGTTGTACTCTTGGAATAACTTCTTCAGCTTACGGCTATGGTTACGCGTGGTTGGGTGCGCAGAGAGCCCTTCTGGATTAAACGTCACTCGTAATAGCTCTGGATGAGGCGGCATAGCAATGGTGGCTTGCTCTGAGTTGGTACTCAAGGTGAGCTCTCCCAACTGCTCGGGCAACAGCAAAGCAGTATCGGTTTGAATGGCACTTTGCCAAGTCGTGACATCAACCGTTTCGGTTACCCAATACAGGCGATTCTGAAAACGGCGAACTTCACCCTGCTTGAGCTGAAGCTTTGGATTGGCATCTTGCTGCGCCAGCGCGACCTCATTCCAAATCAAACTGAGCTGAACTTGCGTTGGCATGTTGGCATTTAGCTTAGCCAGCCACATACGAACCAATCGCGCACTAGCCAGTTCACTGTGCGTTGCTAAGTCTTCAATACTCAGACTAAGATCACTTTGTAGTGCGCGTTCAAACACTGCCAAAAGTAGCTCATCGAGCAAAGCTTCTTGCTGCGCGCACAAACTCGCACTGCGCTGCACCGCTTGATGGATGCTCGGCCAACGTTCAGAAAGTTCTGGCACGATACGATGACGGAGGAAATTACGATCGTAACGCGTATCTTGATTACTTTCGTCTTCTACCCAATCTAGCCCTTGATCCTTCGCTACGGCCTCAATTTGCTCGCGCTTGATAGCTAATAGCGGACGGACCAAAGTACCACCAGCAAACAGCATGCTTTCTGCCATTGAAGATAGACCTCTCGGGCCGCTGCCGCGCTTCAACGCCAACAAGAAGGTTTCCACCTGGTCATCGGCATGTTGACCTGTCAGTAATAAATCACCGGACTGGATGTGCTTCGACAACGCCTGATAACGCGCTTCTCGAGCCAACAGCTCGATACTTTCGCCGCTGTTAGTGTCTAGACTCACCCGCTCAACAGAACAGGTAATTCCCGCTTGCTCAGCCCACACTAAACATTTATCCGCCCATTCGTCCGCGTTGGAGCTTAAACCATGATGCACATATACGGCGTGACACTTGAATGAGTGAGAATCTGTTGATTGATTGTCTATCGAATAGGCTTGCTGATAACGACTAAGCAGCTCGAGTAACAAGCGCGAATCTACCCCACCACTAAACGCTAAAACAATCTTAGTGTTTGGTTGATGATAACGTTCGAGAACTTGAACAAATTGCGAGTAAAGCGATTCCATAAATCATCCGATAGAAACAAAAAAGGGTTGGACGCATGCCCAACCCTTTCTATTTTATCTGTTATCTTGCGAGAATTCAGCTAGTGCCTAACGGCAGCTGTAATTAGCAGTAACCGTAGTTCATTAGACGCTGGTAACGACGCTCTAGTAGCGTTTCGTGGTCTAGTTGCTCAAGGTCTTCTAGCTGGCGAAGCAAGTTTGCTTTCATGTTTGCAGCCATTTGAGCATGGTCACGGTGCGCGCCGCCTAGTGGCTCTTCGATGATTTCATCGATAAGCTCAAGATCTTTCAGACGTGGAGCGGTTAGACCCATCGCGTCTGCTGCTTGTGGTGCTTTGTCTGAATCACGCCACAGGATTGAAGCACAACCTTCTGGAGAGATTACTGAGTACGTTGAGTACTGAAGCATGTTCACGTAGTCACCTACACCGATTGCAAGTGCACCACCTGAACCGCCTTCACCAACAACGTTACAGATGACTGGCACTTTAAGACCAGACATCACTTTAAGGTTGGTCGCGATCGCTTCAGATTGGCCACGCTCTTCAGCGCCAACACCTGGGTATGCACCTGCCGTGTCGATGAAAGTGATGATAGGCATGTTGAAACGCTCAGCCATTTCCATCAAACGTAGCGCTTTACGGTAACCTTCTGGTTTAGGCATACCAAAGTTACGTTTTACTTTTTCTTTGGTCTCACGACCTTTCTGGTGACCAATGATCATCACTGGACGACCTTCAAGACGTGCGATACCACCGACGATCGCTTTGTCGTCAGCAAACGCGCGGTCACCTGCTAGTTCATCAAATTCATCAAATGCGTGCTTGATGTAATCTAGTGTGTACGGACGTAAAGGGTGACGAGCCAGTTGAGCTGTTTCCCATGCACCTAGATTGCTGAAGGTTTTCTTCTTAAGTTCTAGGCTCTTTTTCTCAAGCTGTTCGATTTCTTTATCAAGGTCAACCGCAGAGTCACCGCCGTGACGAGATACGTCGCGTAGCGCTTCAATTTTTGCTTCTAGTTCTGCAATTGGCTTTTCAAATTCAAGAAAGTTTAGGCTCATCTATGAATCCTTTTTGACTCAGCGTCTTACGTATTGCGCTGAATTTTTTAGTTAAATTCGAGTTCTACTTGGCCTTTACCAAGTAACTGTTTTAAATCGTCTAGCAATGTATCAGTTGGCGTTACTCGCCACTCGGTGCCCAATGTTAACCGCGCTCTGGCGTCGGCACGCTGGTAGTATACATTGACAGGTACGGTTCCGGCTTTGTGCGGCTCTAAAATACGCGTAAATTGTTCAAAGAATTTATCGTTGATCTGGTTAGCATCAATAGATACCGACAAACCACGTGCGTATTTTTCACGTGCAGTACCCAGATCCATAACTTCACGCGCCGACATTTTAAGGCCACCGTTGAAGTCATCAAAGCTGACCTGTCCAGAAACCACCAGAATTTTATCTTTTTCGAGAAGTTCTGCATACCTATCAAGCGCATCCGAGAACAACATCACCTCCATTCGACCGCTTCGATCGTCCAGAGTCATGATGCCGATTCGCGTACCACGCTTGGTTGTCATCACACGAGCTGCAATTACCAAGCCCGCTACTGTCACGGATTGATCACGGCGAGTTGGGGTTGCGTCTTTTAGTCGACAACTAACGTATTTATTTAGTTCCTTTATGTATGCGTTAACTGGGTGGCCGGTCAAATATAAACCGAGCGTCTCACGTTCACCCTCTAACCATACTTTCTCTGGCCATGCTGGCACTTGAGTATATTTGTGTTCCACCTCTTCTGGCGCATCAGTCAAAACACCGAACATATCGGTTTGACCAAAGGCTTCCGCTTGGTGGTGTTGGCTTGCCGCTTTCACCGCATCATTGAGCGATGCCATCAATGCCGCACGGTGTGGACCGAGCCTGTCGAGTGCGCCCGCGTAAATCAGTTTTTCGATAACACGCTTGTTTACCTTTTTCAGGTCGATTCGCGCACAGAAGTCAAATAGGTCAATGAAGTGACCACCTTTGTTGCGCGCTTCTAAGATCGCATCGATCGGACCTTCGCCCACACCTTTAATCGCGCCGATGCCGTAAACAATCGCGCCATTCTCATCCACGTTAAAGCGGTACAAGCCGGCATTGATGTCTGGCGGAAGCACGGTGAGTTTCATGCGGAAACATTCGTCTACTAGGCCAACCACTTTCTCAGTGTTATCCATATCGGCGGTCATTACCGCTGCCATGAATTCTGCCGGATAGTGCATCTTCAGCCATAGCGTTTGGTACGAAACCAGTGCGTAGGCTGCCGAGTGAGATTTATTAAAGCCGTAACCCGCGAACTTCTCTACCAAGTCGAAGATCTTCATCGCCAACTCGCCATCGACGCCGTTGGCAATTGCCCCCTCTTCGAAGGTAGCACGCTGTTTCGCCATCTCTTCCGGTTTTTTCTTACCCATCGCACGACGAAGCATGTCCGCACCACCAAGGGTGTAGCCAGACAGTACCTGTGCAATCTGCATTACCTGTTCTTGATACAGGATGATGCCGTAAGTCGGATCCAGAATCTCTTTAAGCGATTCGTGTTGCCACTTTTCATCAGGATAAGAGATCGCCTCACGACCGTGCTTACGGTCGATAAAGTTATCTACCATGCCCGACTGCAATGGGCCCGGACGGAACAGTGCCACCAATGCGATGATGTCTTCAAAACAGTCCGGTTGCAGACGTTTAATCAGCTCTTTCATACCGCGCGATTCAAGCTGGAATACCGCAGTGGTTTCTGAGTTTTGCAGCAAACGGAATGACGCCGCATCATCCAGTGGAATCGATTCGATGCGAACAGGATCTTTGCCTTCGCGTTCTAGACGCGGGTTAATCAGACCCAACGCCCAGTCGATGATGGTTAGGGTACGCAGACCCAAGAAGTCAAACTTAACCAGACCGGCCGTTTCAACGTCGTTCTTATCAAACTGAGTAACCGGGAAGTGACCTTCCGAGTCAGCATAAATCGGCGCGAAGTCTGTAATGGTGGTTGGTGAGATTACAACACCACCCGCGTGCTTACCGGCATTACGTGTACAACCTTCAAGGAGGCGACACATGTCGATAAGCTCTTTCACTTCTTCGTCTGCGTCATACAACTCTGGCAGTGCAGGCTCAGCTTTGAACGCTTTCTCTAGCGTCATGCCCGGATCAGGCGGAACCAATTTTGAAATACGATCAACGAAGCCAAACGGGTGGCCAAGTACACGGCCTACGTCACGGATTACCGCTTTCGCCGCCATGGTACCAAAGGTGATGATCTGTGATACCGCATCACGGCCATACATTTCCGCAACGTGGTCAATTACTTGGTCACGCTTATCCATACAGAAGTCGACGTCGAAATCGGGCATCGAGACTCGTTCTGGGTTCAAGAAACGTTCGAATAGAAGGTCGTATTCCAATGGGTCAAGGTCGGTGATCTTCAGTGCATATGCCACCAAAGAACCAGCACCCGAACCACGACCCGGACCTACCGGAATCGCGTTGTCTTTCGACCACTGGATGAACTCCATTACGATCAAGAAGTAACCAGGGAATCCCATTTGGTTGATTACGTCGAGTTCGATTTGCAGACGATCATCGTATTCAGGACGACGCTGCTTGCGCTCTTCCTCATCTGGGAACAGGAACTCTAGACGCTCTTCAAGACCTTCGCGAGACTTCATGACCAAGAAGTCGGTCTCTTCCATACCTTCAGTTGGGAAGGCAGGTAGGAAGTATTCACCCAAACGTACTGTCACGTTACAACGCTTGGCAATTTCAACACTGTTTTCTAACGCTTCCGGAATGTCGGCAAACAGCTCGCACATTTCCTCTTCAGTACGCAGGTATTGTTCTGGGCTGTAGTTCTTTGGACGACGCGGATCTTCTAGGGTGTAACCATCGTGGATTGCAACGCGGATTTCATGGGCGTCAAATAAGTCTTCACTGATGAAAACAACTTCGTTGGTTGCAACGACTGGCAATTCAAGCTCTTCTGCCAATTCGATCGCAAAGTGCAGGTAAGTTTCTTCATCCGGACGACCAGTACGAACCAATTCTAGATAGAAGCGATCTGGGAAGTATTGGTTGTAGAACTCGACACAACTGTCGACAACTTTACGGTTGCCTTTTAGCAATGCTTTACCGATTTCACCGTTTTTCGCGCCTGATAGAACGATCAAACCTTCTGATAGTTCAGCCAACCAAGCTTTGTCGAGCACCGGTTGGTGCTGTACGTGACCACGAAGGTAAGCTTTTGAGATCAGCAACGTGAGGTTTTTATAACCTTCGTTGTTTGCCGCAAGTAACGTTAATTGCGTCAGCTCCTCGCCAAACTCATCCGATTGCATTTTGAAATCAGCACCGATGATTGGCTTCACACCACTGCCGTGCGCAGTGCCATAGTATTTCACCAAACCACATAGGTTAGTGAAATCGGTCAATGCCATTGCAGGCATGCCGAGTTCGGCGACTTTCTTAACGAGCGGTGGAACTTTGTTGATACCATCCACCATCGAGAAATCACTGTGAACTCTTAGGTGAATGAACTTGGGAACTGACATTAACAGGTACCGTAAAACTATATCTTATTTGGGATTCTAACCTAAAGCAGGCGTGGTTTATAACACCGATACGCCTATTCTATTACTTTGCTTTATTCTTCGATGCCGAGCGCTTTCTTCACGGGCTTGAAGCTCTTACGGTGTTCACTGATCACACCGTGTTGCTCAATCGCTTCGAAGTGCGCTTTGGTTGGGTAACCTTTGTGCTTAGCAAAGCCAAACTGTGGGTATTGTTTATCCAACTCTTCCATTTCTTGGTCACGAACCACTTTAGCAATGATTGACGCCGCGCTAATTTCCGCCACGCGCAAGTCGCCTTTCACTACGGCTTGGGAATCCATTGGCAGTTCAGGACAACGATTACCATCGATAAGCGCAAGGTCTGGCTGTACTTTCAAACCCGCAATCGCACGTTGCATGGCAACCATGGTCGCTTGCAGGATGTTGAGCTCATCAATCTCTTCAGGAGAACAACGGCCTACCGCCCATGCCAATGCTTTCTCTTTGATTTCTGGCAGCAGTGCAAGGCGTTTTTTCTCACTCAGTTTTTTCGAATCGTTTAAGCCTTCAATTGGGTTATTTGGATCTAAAATAACCGCTGCGGTAACAACATCACCCACCAAAGGACCACGCCCTACCTCATCAACACCCGCAACTAGCTGATAGCCTTGCGGATATTCAAACGGTGGTAGTTCTACTTTTGCTTTGGTCGTTTTTGGTTTTACAGCCATGGTCAATCTCTATTTTTCAATCAGTTTTAGAACCGCGTTTGCGGCTTGTTGATCCGCATCTTTGCGAATCCAATGATGCATTTCAGTGAACTTATCCAACATTTCTCGGTTATCGCTCTCTAGTAAGCGAGACACTTCGTCGAATAAATTGTCTGGCGTGCAATCATCTTGCAGATATTCTTTAACCAGCTCGGTATCAGCCAGAATGTTTGGCAGCGAAACATATTTCGTTTTCAGCAGGCGCTTAGCAAGGAAAGCCGTCACCGCGTTGACACGGTAACCGACCACCATTGGGCGTTTGAGCAACATACACTCTAACGCTACGGTGCCAGACGCCAACATCACGGCATCTGAAGCGGTAATCACGTTGCGTGCAGTATCATCCACCAGTTTGAAATCAAGCTCAGGTGCATGCTCTTTCCACGCTTGCTCGAATTGTTCGCGACGTTTCTGGTTTACTAGCGCTACGACGAAGCCTAGATCGGGGAATTTCTGGTGCAATTTCTTACACGTTTCGATAAATGGCTGAGAGAGCATTTTCAGCTCGCTGCCACGGCTACCCGGAAGAACCGCTAGCCATTGTTTATCTTGTTCTAAACCAAGCAGTTCACGTGCAGGCGCTTTGTCCGATTGCAGTGGAATAGCATCTGCCAATGTGTGACCAATGAATTCACAAGGCACGTTGAATTTATCGTAGAACGCTTTTTCAAACGGTAAGAATGCCAGTACTAGGTTAGTCGCTGCTTCAATTTTAAAGATGCGCTTTTGACGCCATGCCCAAACCGATGGGCTTACGTAATGCACGGTTTTGATGCCAGCATTTTTCAGGTCTAGCTCAACACGTAAGTTAAAATCTGGTGCATCGATACCAACAAAGACATCCGGCGGGTTATCAGTGAAGTATTTCACGAGCTCAGCTTTGACTTTCAGCAGTCTTGGCAAGCGGCCCAGCACTTCAACCAAGCCCATTACGGCGAGCTCTTCCATGTCGAACAGAGACTCGCAGCCTTGCGCGATCATTTTAGGGCCACCAATACCAACAAACTCTGCGTCTGGGTATTGCTGTTTTACCGCTTTGATAAAGCCTTCACCTAGCGTGTCGCCAGACAGTTCTCCGGCAATGATGCCGATACGTAATGGTCTTTCCATATCTACTTCGCTATTTTTCCTGTGCGCTATGGGTAACGATTTAAGCTAAACGATTTAAACTATGTATCCACATATACCCAAGTAACCTCG